>NZ_CP163439.1:1500000-1720000 GCF_041052385.1 Streptomyces sp. R28
ACCAGGGCAACGTCCTCGTGGTGGAGCGCCGGGCCCGGCAGCGCGGACTCGACGTGGCCCGCCTCGACGTGCGCAGCGACCAGCCGATCCCGACCTCCGGCGACATCTACCTGATCGGCGGCGGCGAGGACCGTCCGCAGCGGCTGGCGGCCGAGCGGCTGCGCCGGGACGGCGGTCTGCACCGGGCCGTCGAGAACGGCGCGATCGTGTTCTCCGTCTGCGCCGGCTACCAGATCCTCGGGCACGAGTTCATCAACGACCTCGGTCAGCGTGAGCCCGGCCTCGGGCTGATCGACGTCGTGTCCGTGCGCGGTGAGGGCGAGCGGTGCGTCGGTGACGTCCTCGGAGACATCGACCCGCGGCTCGGCCTGCCCCCGCTGACCGGCTTCGAGAACCACCAGGGCGTCACCCATCTCGGCCCCACCGCCCGCCCCTTCGCCCAGGTCCGCCTCGGCAACGGCAACGGCACCGGTGACGGCACGGAGGGGGCGTACAACGACACGGTCTTCGGTACGTACATGCACGGCCCGGTGCTCGCCCGGAACCCGCTCATCGCCGACCTGCTGCTGAAGCTGGCGCTCGATGTGAACGCGCTGCCGCCGACCGACGACCGCTGGTACGAGGCGCTGCGCAACGAGCGCATCGCGTCTGCGCAGCAGCCTGCGTGAACACAACCGCGCAGCAACCTGCGTGAACACAGTCGCGCGGCAGCCCGCCTGACGGCTCGTTTCTCTCGATTCCAGCCTGCGGTCACCAGCCCGTCTGACGGGCCGTCCGCACAGGTGAGCGGGGTCGTCCAGCAGGCGGACGCATGCTTCGGCCCCGCCCCCTGATGCCGCTAGGGTGGCGGGGATTCGAGCCGGACAGCGTGGTCCGGTCCCGGCCCACGTTGAGAAGGTTTTTCGGGCTATGCGCATTGGTGTCCTCACGTCCGGCGGCGACTGCCCCGGCCTGAACGCCGTCATCCGGTCCGTCGTGCACCGTGCCGTCGTCGACCACGGCGACGAGGTCATCGGCTTCCGGGACGGCTGGAAGGGCCTCCTGGAGTGCGACTACCTCAAGCTCGACCTCGACGCGGTGGGTGGCATCCTCGCCCGCGGCGGCACGATCCTGGGTTCCTCCCGGGTCCAGCCCTCCCATCTGCGGGACGGTGTGGAGCGGGCCAAGGGCCATGTCGAGGAGCTCGGCCTCGACGCCATCATCCCGATCGGCGGCGAGGGCACGCTGAAGGCCGCCCGGCTGATGTCGGACAGCGGTCTGCCCGTCGTGGGTGTGCCGAAGACCATCGACAACGACATCGCGGTCACGGACGTCACCTTCGGTTTCGACACGGCCGTGGGTGTGGCCACCGAGGCCCTGGACCGTCTCAAGACCACCGCCGAGTCCCACCAGCGGGTCCTGGTCGTCGAGGTCATGGGCCGGCACACGGGCTGGATCGCGCTGCACTCCGGCATGGCGGCCGGCGCGCACGCCATCGTCGTGCCGGAACGGCCCTTCGACATCGAGGAGCTGGCCCGACGGGTCGGCGAGCGGTTCGACGCGGGCAAGCGGTTCGCGATCGTCGTCGCCGCGGAGGGCGCCAAGCCGGCTCCCGGCACGATGGCCTTCGACGAGGGCGGCAAGGACGTCTACGGGCACGAGCGCTTCGCCGGGATCGCGCGCCAGCTGTCGATCGAGCTGGAGCAGCGGCTGGGCAAGGAGGCGCGGCCGGTCATCCTCGGGCATGTGCAGCGGGGCGGTACGCCCACCGCGTACGACCGGGTGCTCGCCACGCGGTTCGGGTGGCACGCGGTGGAGGCCGTGCACCGTGGGGAGTTCGGCCACATGACGGCGCTGCGGGGGACCGACATCGTGATGGTGCCGCTGGCGGAGGCCGTGGAGACGCTGAAGACGGTGCCCGTGGAGCGGTACGAAGAGGCCGAGTGCGTCCTCTAGATCGCTTTGTGCAGCGCTGAAGAGTCTGCCCCCGGCCGCAGCTGCGGCCGGGGGCAGTTCTAGTCTGTGTGCGGACAGACTTGCACAACCCCCACGAATCAGGAGCCGCCGGAATGGATCACAGCGGGCACGGCATGACCATGGATCTGCCGCCGTTCACGCTGGGGCGGGGTCTTCAGTGGTCGGCCGACCCGTTCTTCCTCGTCGCCTGCCTGGTGGGGCTCGCGCTGTACGCGTGGGGGGTCGTGCGGCTGCGGCGGCGCGGGGACTCGTGGTCAGCCGGGCGGACCGTCTCGTACGTCGTCGGGGTGCTGTCCGTGATGCTCGTCATGTGCACCGGGCTGAACGACTACGGCATGGTCATGTTCAGCGTGCACATGGTGCAGCACATGGTGATCAGCATGCTGTCGCCGATCCTGATCCTGCTCGGCGCCCCGATGACACTGGCGCTGCGCGCTCTGCCGCCGGCAGGGCGGGGGCGCAAGGGGCCGCGGGAGTGGCTGCTGGCCCTGCTGCACAGCCGGTACATGCGGATCATCACGCATCCGGCGTTCACCATTCCGCTGTTCATCGCCAGCCTGTACGCGCTGTACTTCACACCGCTCTTCGACTTCCTGATGGGCTCCAAGACCGGGCACGTCGCGATGATGGTGCACTTCCTCGCCGTGGGTGTGGTGTTCTTCTGGCCGATCATCGGCGTGGATCCCGGTCCGCAACGGCCGGGGTATCTGATGCGGATGCTGGAGCTGTTCGCGGGTATGCCGTTCCACGCGTTCTTCGGTATCGCGTTGATGATGGCGTCGGAGCCTATGGTCGAGACGTTCAAGAACCCGCCCGCCTCGCTCGGCATCGAAGCCCTCTCCGATCAGAACGCGGCCGGCGGTATCGCCTGGGCGTTCAGTGAGATTCCGTCCGTGCTGGTGTTGATCGCGCTGCTGTTCCAGTGGTACGGCTCGGAGCAGCGGCAGGCCAGGCGCACGGACCGGGCCGCCGATCGGGACGGCGACAAGGAACTCGAGGCGTACAACGCCTATTTGGCCTCATTGAACGCACGCGGAAACTGAGGAAACCGAAAGGCTTCGCCTTTCAGTAGCATGAAGCGCGTCGGGGGAACCGCCGGGGGGAGCGGTAATGACGCTTCGCGTTTTCGTACACAGGGCCGGAAAATCGGCGATTCGGAGGATCGCCGTCCCTCTGGTCTTCGTTCTGATGCTCAGTGGGTGCGATCGGGACGCACCGTCGCTCATGGTGAGGGCAGTGGCCTCGGGGGTTCCCTCGCTCGCGCCCTTCTTCGACGAGAGCCAGGGGCTGGGGCGGGACCAGCAGGTCAGAGCGCAGGCGGCGCACGGCGGTCTGCAGCAGGGCGACACTCCTGGTCTCTACGGGGGTTCCAAGCAGCCGACGATCTGTGACGTCGTACGGCTCAAGGAGTTCCTCACCGATCCCGCCAACGAGCACAAGGCACAGGCGTGGGCAGCGGCGCTCTCGGTCACCACGGCCGAGATTCCGGATTATCTCGATCGCCTCACGCCCGTACTCCTGCGTCACGACACTATCGTTAAGAACCACGACTACAAAAAGGGCAAGGCCGTCCCCTTCAACGCGCTGCTTCAGACGGGAATCGCCGTTCTCGTCGATGCGGAAGGTCTTCCCGCCGTGAAGTGCTCGTGCGGAAATCCGCTGCGGCCCTTCGAGGGTGACACAACCTGGATAAAGGTCGAATTCGACGACCGCAACGAGGAATGGAAGGGTTACGAAAAGGCGTCCGTGGTGGCGGTGCGGCCCGCCGCGCGGGAAGTGGAGCGACTCGCTCTCGTCGATGTCCATGAGCCGGACCGGGGCATCAACCGTCCCGTCGGCACCACCGGCGAGGACGACACCGCGTTCGACACGCGCGAACGGCGCTCGGTGCCGCACCTCGCCGGGACGACGTTCGAGCAGGCCGGTTGGCGGCTGGCCGACAAGGGGCTCGCGGTCGCCTTCGACGGCGGGGCGCTGCCGCCGGACGACGCCCGGGTCACGGCGTCCGATCCAGCGGCCGGGACCGAGCTGGGGTTCGGGGAGTACGTGACGTTGAGCGTGGCCGGGGGCAGCACCGCCGGTGACACGTCCGGCGGCACGTCCGGCGGGACGTCCGGCGGGACGTCCACTCCCCCGGGCTCGGGGACACCGCAGCCGACCCAGCCTCCGTCGACCTCGACGCCGTCGCCGTCCGCGCCGTCGCCGTCCACGTCCTCGCCGCCGTCCGGCTCGACTCCGCCGCCCTCGTCCTCCGGCCCGGGTACGACAAGCCCCGGTCCCACGAGCGGGCCCCCGTCCTCGGGCCCGCCGCCCACCTCCACCCCGTCCCCGTCGACCAAGGACCCCGCGTCCAGCTCACCGCCCCCGCCCGTGACCGGCCCACCGCCGCAGACCACCAGCTCGCCCCCGCCCAGCGCCCCGGTCACCAGCAGTGCCCCGCCGCCCGAGACGAGCGTGCCCGCCACGACCGAGCCGGCGACCGGCGCCCCGTCCACCGGCGAGCCCACCTCGCGCACGAACGCATAGCAACCACGCAGCGCCCCGCGGAACGCAGACGCAGAACGCAGAACCCGGGAGTCACCGGATGCCTTCAGGATCATCGACGTCGGGAGTGGGTCGGGTCATCGCCGGCCGTTATCTGCTGCTGAACCGGCTGGGCAGCGGCGGTATGGGACATGTCTGGCTCGCCCACGACCAGAGACTCGCCTGCGAGGTCGCGCTCAAGGAGATCGTCTTCAGGGACCCGGCCGAGGCCGACGAGCACGAGGCCCGGGTGGCCCGCGCCCGTGCGGAGGCCCGGCACGCGGCGGGGCTGCGCGGGCATCCGCATGTGATGACCGTGCACGACGTGCTGGAGCACGAGGGGCTGCCGTGGATCGTCATGGAGTACGTGGCCGACGCCGTCAACCTGCGCGACCTCATCGCCCGGCTCGGTCCGCTCGCACCCGCGGAGTGCGCCCGCATCGGGCTCGCCGTCCTCGACGCGCTGACCGCCGGACACGAGCGGGGCGTCATGCACCGGGACGTGAAGCCGGCGAACATCCTGCTGGCGCCGGACCGCACCGGGGCGCCGTACGGACGTGTGCTGCTCGCCGACTACGGCATCTCGGTGCAGCCGGACGCCGGGGAGAGGCGGTACACGCTGGCGTCGGTGCTCGTGGGTACGTCGGGCTATCTGGCGCCGGAGCGGGCCACGGGCGGGGCGCCCACGGCGGCCACCGACCTGTTCTCGCTGGGCTGCACGCTGTACTACGGCGTCGAGGGCCGGGGTCCCTTCGACCGCGAGTCGCATCTGGCGGAGATCACCGCGGTGGTCATGGAGGAGCCGCGGCCGGCCGCGCGGGCCGGGGCCCTGGAGCCCGTGCTGAAGGCGCTGCTGGAGAAGGATCCGCAGCAGCGGATGTCCGCGGCGCGGGCGGAGGCGGCGCTGTCGCGGATCGTCACGCCGGAGGTCGACGCGTACGCGCGGACCCAGACCGACCTCGGTTCGCAGCCGCACTGGGGTGGGGCGCCACCGCCAGGGCCCGCGCCGGGCGCGGCGGGGGCCGGCTCGCCACCTCCGTCGGATCGCCAGGCCTCCGTGGCCAAGCGGCGCGGTGGACCGCAGGGCTTCGGTTCGCTGCCTGAGCCGCCCGGCGGCCCGCGGGGCCTCGGTTCCCTGGCCGATCAACCGGATGAGCTGCGGGGCTTCAGCGCCTGGCCCGGCGACCGGCGTCCTACCCGCCCCCGCATCCTCCACGCGGTCCTCGCCGGGCTCCTCGGGCTGACGCTCGCGGGAGCCGGTGTCTGGTACGCCCTGGCACAGCAGTCGCAGACGGGCGGGGCGGAGCGGCCGTACGGCGACACCGTGGGGCTCGGTGATCCGCTCGAGGGCGGTGACTGCGTGCTCGCCGACTGGCCCGGCGCGGCCCCCTTCCAGGGCAGGCCGCGGCTGAGTCTGGATCCCGGCTGCGGGACGAAGGCACCGGACGGGCAGGTGATGGGGTTCGTCGCGGCCGCGTCCGCCGCCCAGGCGCGCCAGGAGGGGCCTGCGGCCTGCGAGGAGCGGACGGAGGAGATCCGCGGTCGGCTCGCGGACGTCCGCAGCTTCGCCGTCGTACCGACGCAGGCGGGGTTCGAGGCGGCCGGGCGGCGCACCGCCTGTCTGGTGCTGGGCGCGCACGGGCCGGTGTACGGGCCCCTGGGCGAGCATCGGAAGGCGGGGTCGGCCTTCGCCGACACGGCGACCATGCAGCGGCGGGACTGTCTGGACGTGCGCTCCCACCGGGACGCCCGCCTGGTGTCCTGCGCCAGCCCGCACGACGAGCAGGTGCTCGGGTTCACCCGGCTGCCGCCGACGTCACGCTGGCAGAGGCGCGCACCGAGTCGGACACGGCGTGTGCCCGGGAGGTGCCGCCGCGCGAGTACGGATTCGACCCTTCCGTGTACACGGCGGGCTCCTGGACGAGCGAGGGGTCCTGGAAGAACGGCACTCATTTCGTCGTGTGCACCGTACGGAGGCAGAACGGGGGCACCATGGAGGGGGACGAACCATGAGGAGGGTGTTGCGATGCCCGGTTCTAGCGGTTCCAGCGGTTCTACGGACGGGTCCACCAAGGCGATGGGGGTGGTCACCGTCGGCGGACTCGTCGTGGTGACGGCCTACACGGTGGCGCTCGGAAGCAATGGCTGGCTGTGGTTCGGGTGGGTGGTACTGGGGCTGATCACGCTGGGGATGGTCGTCAGCCGCGGCAGCTGAGCCTCACTCCCGGATGAGCCGTCCCGCGGAGTGCACGCCCGGCTGGTACTTCGGCAGCCGGGCGGTGATCTTCATGCCCGCTCCCAGGGCGGTCTCGATGACGAGGCCGTAGTCGTCGCCGTACACCTGCCGGAGCCGGTCGTCGACGTTGGACAGCCCGATGCCGCCCGACGGGCTGACCTCACCGGCGAGGATGCGGCGCAGCAGGGCGGGGTCCATTCCGGCGCCGTCGTCCTCGATGACGACGAGGGCCTCGGCGCCGGCGTCCTGCGCGGTGATCTGGATGCGGCACTTGTGGGCCTTGCCCTCCAGGCCGTGCTTGACGGCGTTCTCGACGAGCGGCTGGAGGCAGAGGAAGGGCAGGGCCACCGGCAGTACCTCCGGCGCGATCTGGAGGGTGACCGACAGGCGGTCGCCGAAGCGGGCTCGTACCAGCGCCAAGTAGTGGTCGATGGCGTGGAGTTCGTCGGCGAGGGTGGTGAAGTCGCCGTGCCTGCGGAAGGAGTAGCGGGTGAAGTCGGCGAACTCCAGGAGCAGTTCGCGGGCGCGCTCGGGGTCGGTGCGCACGAACGAGGCGATCACCGCGAGCGAGTTGAAGATGAAGTGCGGGGAGATCTGGGCGCGCAGGGCCTTGATCTCGGCCTCGATCAGGCGGGTGCGGGACTGGTCCAGATCCGCGAGCTCCAGCTGCACGGAGACCCAGCGGGCCACCTCGCCCGCCGCCCGCACGAGCACCGCCGACTCGCGGGGCGCGCAGGCGACGAGCGCGCCGTGGACGCGGTCGTCGACGGTGAGCGGGGTGACCACCGCCCAGCGCACCGGGCAGTCGGGGGTGTCGCAGGTGAGCGGGAAGGCCTCGCCGCGACCCGACTCCAGGGGCCCGGCGAGGCGTTCCATGATCTCCGTACGGTGATGTCCGCCCACCCCGTCCCAGGCCAGGACGTCCTTCTGGTCGGTCAGGCAGAGCGCGTCCGTGCCGAGCAGTGAGCGGAGCCTGCGGGCCGACTTGCGGGCGGTCTCCTCGGTGAGTCCGGCCCGCAGCGGGGGTGCGGCGAGGGAGGCGGTGTGCAGCGTCTCGAAGGTGGCGTGCTCGACGGGGGTGCCGAGGCCGCCGAGGTTCTCGGGGCGGGTGGTGCGCCGGCCGAGCCAGAAGCCGGCGGCGAGCAGCGGGAGGATCGCCACGCACAGGCCCGCGATGAATCCGCTCATCCCTTCACCTCCGCCCGCAGCTCCTCCGGCAGATGGAACCGCGCCAGGATCGCCGCCGTCCCGGCCGGCACCCGGCCCGGGGTGGCCAGGGACACCAGGATCATCGTGAGGAAGCCCAGCGGCACCGACCAGAGCGCGGGCCAGGCGAGCAGCGCGTGCAGCGCCCCGGAGCCGGGGAAGCCGGCCATCGTCGCCGCCACCGCGAGCAGCGCCGAGCCGCCGCCCACCAGCATCCCGGCCGCCGCGCCGGTCGGGGTCAGCCGCCGCCACCAGATGCCGAGGACGAGCAGCGGACAGAAGGACGACGCGGAGACCGCGAAGGCCAGGCCCACCGCGTCGGCGACCGGCAGCCCGCCGACCAGGGCGCTCGCGGCGAGCGGGACGGCCATGGCGAGGACCGTGCCGAGCCGGAAGTGCCGTACGCCGCGCGAGGGGAGCACGTCCTGGGTGAGGACGCCCGCGACGGCCATGGTCAGGCCCGACGCCGTGGACAGGAACGCGGCGAAGGCGCCGCCCGCGACGAGGGCGCCGAGCAGGTCGCCGCCCAGGCCGCCGATCATGCGGCCGGGCAGGAGGAGTGCGGCGGCGTCCGCGTCGCCGGCGAGGGTGAGTTCGGGGGCGTAGAGACGGGCGAGGGCGCCGTAGACCGGGGGCAGCAGGTAGAAGGCGCCGATCAGGCCGAGCACGGCGACGGTGGTGCGGCGGGCGGCGACGCCGTGCGGGCTGGTGTAGAAGCGCACGACGACGTGCGGCAGGCCCATGGTGCCGAGGAAGGTGGCGAGGATCAGTCCGTACGTGGCGTACAGCGGGCGTTCGCCGCGGCTCTCGGCCTGCGAGGGAGACAGGCCGCCGTTGGCCGAGCGGTCGGGTTCGGGAACCTCGGCGCCCTTCGCGAAGGTCAGGCGGGTGCCGCCCTCGATGTGGTGGGAGCCGGCGGGGAGCCGGAGCTGCTTCTCGTCGTGACTGCGGCCGTCGATGGTGCCGCTCACCGTGACGGTCAGGGGCCGCTCGAGCTTCAGGTTGAGGGTGCCGTCGACACGCACGACGCTCTGTTCGCGGAAGGTGGCCGGTTCGTCGAAGGCGTGGCGGGGGGCGCCGTCGCCCTGCCAGGCGAGGATCAGGAAGAGCGCGGGGACCAGCAGGGCCGTGAGTTTGAGCCAGTACTGGAAGGCCTGCACGAAGGTGATGCTGCGCATGCCGCCGGCGGCGACGATGGCGACCACGACGACGGCGACGATCACTCCGCCGAGCCAGTCGGGGGCGCCCGTCAGCACGGTCAACGTCAGTCCGGCGCCCTGGAGTTGGGGCAGCAGATACAGCCAGCCGGTGCCGACGACGAAGGCGCCCGCGAGCCGCCGTACCGCCTGCGAGGAGAGGCGGGCCTCGGCGAAGTCGGGGAGGGTGTAGGCGCCCGAGCGGCGCAGCGGGGCCGCGACGAACAGCAGCAGGACCAGGTATCCGGCGGTGTAGCCGACCGGGTACCAGAGCATGTCCGGGCCCTGCACGAGGACCAGGCCCGCGATGCCGAGGAAGGAGGCGGCGGAGAGGTATTCGCCGCTGATCGCGGCCGCGTTGAGGCGGGGACCGACGGTGCGGGAGGCGACGTAGAAGTCGGAGGTGGTGCGCGAGATGCGCAGGCCGAAGGCGCCGACGAGGACGGTCGCCAGGACGACGAGGGCGACGGCGGGGACGGCGTAGCTGGAGTTCACGGCCGCATCAGTTCCTCATGCTCGGCGGTCTCAGCAGGTCGGGCGAAGTCGGCTGCGGTTCTGCAGTGCCCTGAAGGGGCGCGGGGAACTGCGCGACCAGCCACGACGGCGCAGCAGACGATCGACGGCATATCCCGGCCCTTCCAGCGGAGCGCTCAGCGGTCTTCGACGAGCCGTACGAAGTCCCGTTCGTTGCGCTCGGCGCGGCGCACGAACCAGCGGGCCAGCAGGACCAGCGGTGCGTAGAGGCCGAAACCGAGGACCGCCCATTCCAGGTGGCGGGAGGCCGGCATCGCGGCGAACAGCAGGGGCAGCGGGCCGACGAGCAGGCCGAGGACGGCGAGCACGGCGAGGGCGGTGCGCAGCTGGGTGCGCATCAGGGAGCGGACGTAGGTGTGGCCGAGGGTGGTCTGCTCGTCGATCTCGGTGCGCGGGCGGTAGTAGCCGGAGACGCGGCGCTCCCGCCGGGGCGGGCCGGTGACGACGACGCGGCGGTCGGCGGGGTTGCTGGGCATCGTCACGCCCTCCTCATGAGCAGGTCCCGCAGCTCGCGCGTGTGCCGCCGGCTGACCTGGAGTTCCTCGGAGCCGACCATGACGCTGACGGTGCCCGCGTCCAGGCGGAGTTCGCCGATGTGGCGCAGGGCGACGAGGTGGCGGCGGTGGATGCGGACGAAGCCGCGGGCGCGCCAGCGCTCCTCCAGGGTCGACAGGGGGATGCGGACGAGGTGGCTGCCCTTGTCGGTGTGCAGCCTGGCGTAGTCGCCCTGGGCCTCGACGTGGGTGATGTCGTCGACGGAGACGAAGCGGGTCACGCCGCCGAGTTCGACCGGTATGTGGTCGGGGTCGGGCTCGCTCACGGGTATGCGGGGGGCGCTGTCGCGGAGTTCGGCGGCGCGCAGTTCGACGGCGCGCCGGACCGCCTCCGCCAGGCGCTCCTTGCGGACGGGCTTGAGGACGTAGTCGACGGCCTTGAGGTCGAAGGCCTGGACTGCGAAGTCCTCGTGGGCGGTGACGAACACGACCAGCGGCGGCTTGGCGAATCCGGTCAGCAGCCGGGCCAGGTCCAGTCCGTCCAGGCCGGGCATGTTGATGTCGAGGAAGACGACGTCGATCGCCTCGGGCCCGCCCGGCCCCGACTCCAGGGCGCGGTTGATCCGGCGCAGCGCCTCGGTCGCGTCGCCCGCGCCCTCCGCGCTGCCGATGCGGGGGTCGGCGTTCAGGAGGTAGAGCAGTTCCTCCAGCGAGGGGCGTTCGTCGTCGACAGCGAGGGCGCGCAGCATGAACCCGGAGTCTAGGAGTAATTCGCACGCTTGGACATGTGCTCCGGATGGACGTTCGCGCTGCGTACCGGGCCACTTACAGTGCCCTCATGAACAGCGGCGCGGCGTCCTTCGACGAACTCGACCGGAAGATCACCACTGCCCTCATGGCGAACGCCAGGACGAGCTTCGCCGAGATCGGCACGAGCGTCGGGCTGTCCGCGACGGCGGTGAAGCGGCGCGTGGACCGGCTGCGCGACACCGGCGTGATCACCGGGTTCACGGCCACGGTCAAGCCGTCGGCGCTGGGCTGGCGTACGGAGGCGTACGTCGAGGTGTACTGCGAGGGCGCGGCCCCGCCGCGGCGGCTCGCGGAGGTGGTCCGCAACCATCCGGAGATCACCGCGGCGATGACGGTGACGGGCGGCGCGGACGCGTTGCTGCATGTGCGGGCACGGGACGTGGAGCACTTCGAGGAGGTGCTGGAGCGGATCCGCGTCGAGCCGTTCATCCGGAAGACGATCAGCGTGATGGTGCTGTCCCATCTGCTTCCCGAGAGCCCCGAGGCGGGCGCGAGCCAGCCCGCGCCCGAGCAGACGTCCCCTTAAACATCTCAGCGCGCAGCAAGACTGCGTCCACCGAAGAAACTACGCAGGATTCCTGCGCCGACACGCAATATTTCTTCCTTGTCGCTCGTATCGGGCACTTCCTACCTTGGTGTCAACCCTCAGTCGACACTCCCAGGAAGCGGAGGAACCCCTCGGTGCCCGACTCCCGTGTGCCGCGCCGGCGGCGGTATCTCGTCTGCGAACCCAGACACTTCGCCGTGCAGTACGCGATCAACCCCTGGATGCGACCCGACAGCCCTGTCGACGTCGATCTCGCCCAGGCCCAGTGGCAGGCGCTGATCAGCGCCTACCGGACCCACGGCCACACCGTCGACACGGTGGAGCCCGCCCCCGACCTGCCGGACATGGTCTTCGCCGCGAACTCGGCCGTGGTCGTGGGCGGCCGTGTCTTCGGCTCCCTCTTCCACGCGCCGCAGCGGCGCCCCGAGTCCACGCACTACGACACCTGGTTCAAGATGGCGGGCTACGACGTGTACCGCCCCGAGTCCGTCTGCGAGGGCGAGGGCGACCTGGTCTGGACGGGCCGGTACGTGCTGGCCGGCACCGGATTCCGTACGACCCGCGAGGCCCATCGCGAGGTGCAGGAGTTCTTCGGCCATCCGGTGATCAGCCTGACGCTGGTGGATCCGCGCTTCTACCACCTGGACACGGCGCTCTTCGTCCTCGACGACGACAACATCGCGTACTACCCGGAGGCCTTCTCGCCGGGCAGCCGTGAGGTGCTCGCGCGGCTGTACCCGGAGGCGGTGCTCGCCACCCGCGAGGACGCGATGGCGTTCGGGCTGAACTCCGTGTCCGACGGCCGCAACGTCTTCATCGCGCCCCAGGCCGAGGCTCTCACCTGCGCCCTCGCCGACCGCGGCTACGTCCCCGTCCCCGTCGACCTGTCGGAGTTCCGCAAGGCCGGCGGCGGCATCAAGTGCTGCACCCAGGAGATCCGCTGATGACCGCTCCCGTGACCACCCGCTCGTCCGCCGACCTGATCCGCGCCGAGGAGCCGGTCCTGGCGCACAACTACCACCCGCTGCCCGTGGTCGTCGCACGCGCCGAGGGCACGTGGGTGGAGGACGTGGAGGGCCGCCGCTACCTCGACATGCTGGCCGGCTACTCGGCCCTGAACTTCGGCCACCGCCACCCGGCGCTGATCGAGGCGGCGCATCACCAGCTCGACCGCCTGACCCTCACATCCCGTGCCTTCCACAACGACAAGCTGGCCGAATTCGCGGAGCGGCTCGCGTCGTTGACGGGGCTGGACATGGTGCTGCCCATGAACACGGGCGCCGAAGCGGTCGAGTCCGGCATCAAGGTGGCCCGCAAGTGGGCGTACGAGGTGAAGGGCGTCCCGGCCGACCGGGCGACGATCGTGGTGGCGGCGGAGAACTTCCACGGCCGTACGACGACGATCGTGTCGTTCTCCACGGATGAGACGGCGCGGCAGGGCTTCGGCCCCTTCACGCCGGGTTTCCGGATCGTGCCGTACAACGACCTGGCGGCGCTGGAGGCGGCGGTCGACGAGACGACGGCGGCGGTGCTGCTGGAGCCGATCCAGGGCGAGGCGGGCGTCCTCATCCCGGACGAGGGCTACCTCACCGGGGTGCGCGACCTGACCCGCCGCAAGGGCTGCCTGTTCATCGCGGACGAGATCCAGTCGGGCCTCGGCCGCACGGGCCGTACGCTCGCCGTCGAGCACGAGGCGGTCGTCCCGGACGTGCTGCTGCTGGGCAAGGCGCTGGGCGGCGGCATCGTTCCGGTGTCGGCGGTGGTGGCCCGCCGTGACGTACTCGGCGTGCTGCGCCCGGGCGAGCACGGCTCGACGTTCGGCGGCAACCCGCTGGCCGCCGCGGTCGGCACTGCGGTGGTCGAGCTGCTCGAAACAGGCGAGTTCCAGCGCCGGGCCGCCGAGCTGGGCGTGGTCCTGCGGGGCGGCCTGTCGGCCCTGCTCGGCAAGGGCGTCGTCGGCTTCCGCGTGCGGGGCCTGTGGGCGGGCGTCGACATCGACCCGGCAGCGGGCACGGGCCGCGAGATCGGCGAACGGCTCCTGCGCGAGGGGGTCCTGGTGAAGGACACCCACGGCTCCACGATCCGCCTGGCACCGCCACTGACGATCACGGCGGAGGAGCTGACGGGGGCGCTGGGGGCGCTGGAGAAGGTACTGGCGTAGACGCCCGGATACGCCCCGGTATGCCGGCCCGACATGGCAGCCCGGCATGACAGCCCGGCCCTGGACATGGGGGCCGGGCTGTTTTGCGGGAGGGGGGAGGAGGCGGCGGCGACGGAGGCGGGCAGGTGCTTCGCATCGCGCCTTTGCCGGCCTGCCGTCGGCGTCCGTCCCCTCCGTCCCTCGTCGTCGGCCACCGTTCCGCCGCCTCCACCCGCATCCCCGCCAACACATACGGACCGCCACTCCCCCCCATTTCCTCGCCCCCGCCATTCCCCCCGGCCCCCTCCTCCCCGCACACGCCCGGCCCCCGCAAAGAGGCGGCGTTGACCGGAAGGGTGAAGATGGGGACAAGAGGTGGTAGACCGCTCTCAGCGACAGAGAGGTCGGCCGTGGGCACACACGAGGAGCGGGGCGTCGCCCGGCACGGGTTCGACGTGGCGGACGCCGTGCCTGTGCTGCTTGACGCACAGGGTCGGGTGACGGGGTGGACCAGGGACGCCCAGCGGCTGCTGGCGTACACGGCCTCCGAGGCGGTGGGCAGGAGCGTCGCCGAGCTGCTGAGCGCCGAGGACGCGGGGCGGGTGCCGGAGCTGATCGAGCGGTGCCGCGTGGACGGCGGCTGGGTGGGGCTGCTGACAGCCCTGCGCAGGGACGGGCCGCGGGTCAGGCTCATGGTGCGGATCACCGCGGCCCAGGACACCCAGGGCCCCGCACGGTGGCTCGCGCTCCTGTCGGAGCTCGACGAGGCCCCCGGCTGGGACATGAGCCGCGCCGTACTGGAGCAGATGGTCGCCCGCTCCCCCGTCGGCATAGCCATCGTCGACACGGACCTGCGGTACGTCTGGTCGAACAGCGCCCTCGCCCAGTACGGCGGCGGCCCGCCGACCCGTCGGCTCGGTCTGCGGCTCGCGGACATCCAGCCCGGTCTGGACTCCGAGTCCATCGAGGCGCAGATGCGCCGCGTGCTGACGACCGGCGAACCGATCGTCGGCTACGAGCACGTGGGCCACGCCCGCTCCGCACCGCTGCGCGAGACCGCGCACATGATGTCGTTCACCCGGCTCGACGACGGCCACGGCCACCCCATGGGCGTGTACTACACGGTCGAGGACATCACCGACCGGCACCGCACCCGCCAGCGCCTGGCCCTGCTCGACCGGGCCGGCCAGTACATCGGCCGCTCCCTGGACATCACCCGCACCGCCCAGGAACTGGCCGACGTGGCCGTACCGGGGCTGGCCGACCTGGTCACCGTGGACCTGCTGGAGTCGGTGCTCGGGGGTGGGGAGCCGGTGGCCGGGCCGCTGAGCGAAACGGGTCCGGTGCCGCTGCGGCGCGCGGGGCAGCGGTCGGCCACCGAGCGGGTGCCGGAGGCCGTCGTCGGCATCGGTGAGGTGGTCACCTATCCGGCGGGCTCGCCTCCGATCCGCTGTCTGAGGACGGCCAGATCCTGGCGCGAGGAGAGGCTCGACCCGCTCGGCGAGGCATGGACCGAGCACGCGCGCGGCGGGCGGGCCGCCATCTTCCTCGAACTGGGTCTGCACAGCGTGATGATCGTGCCGATCCGCGCGCGGGGCGTCACCCTCGGCGTCACGACGTTCTTCCGGCGCCACCGCCAGGAGTCCTTCGAGGAGGACGACCTGAACCTGGCCGAGGACCTCGTCTCACGGGCGGCCGTCTGTGTGGACAACGCCCGGCGCTACACCCGCGAGCGTGACGCGGCGCTGGTTCTGCAGCGCAGCCTGCTGCCGCACCAGCTGCCCGAGCAGGACGCGGTGGAGGTGTCCGCCTGCTACCGGCCGGCCGACGAGCTGACCGGCCTCGGCGGCGACTGGTACGACGTCATCCCGCTGTCGGGCGCCCGCGTCGCCCTGGTGGTGGGCGAGGTGCCCGGGCACGGCATCGACGCCGCCGCGGCGATGGGGCGGCTGCGGACCGCCGTACGGACCCTCGCCCTGCTGGATCTGCCGCCCGAGGAGGTGCTGGCCCATCTCGACGACCTGGTCGCGCGGTCGGCCCGCGAGGAGGCCGTCCAGATGGGCGTGGAGGAGGCCGCCATCACCCAGTCCGTGGGATCCGGGTGCGTGTATGTCATCTACGACCCGGTCGACGGGCAGTGCACCATGGCGGCCGCGGGCCATCCGGCGCCCGCGGTCGTGTGGCCCGACGGCGGCGTCACCTTCGTCGATCTTCCGCAGGGAGCGCCACTCGGGGTGGGAGGCCCCCCGTTCGAGTCGGTCGAGCTGGCCCTGGCGGCGAACAGCACGCTCGCCCTGCACACCGACGGACTGCTGGCACACGGGGACGACTGGGCCATCGACACCGACCGGGACCGGCTGCGGGCGGCCCTGGAGCGGCGCGCCGACTCGCTGGACCTGCGCTGCCGGACCGTGGTCGACGCGCTGGTCCCGGACCGCCCGCACGACGACGTGGCGCTGCTGATGGCCCGTACCCGCCTCCTCGGCGCCGAGCAGGTCGCCGACTGGGACCTGCCGGCCGACCCGGCGGCCGTGGCCGACGCACGCAAGACGGCCGCCCGGCAGCTGTCGGAGTGGGGCCTGGAGGACTTCGCCTTCACGACGGAACTGGTCGTCAGCGAGCTGGTCACCAACGCGATCCGGTACGCCACCGGCCCCATCCGGCTGCGCCTGATCAGGGAGCGCGCGCTGATCTGCGAGGTCTTCGACGGCGGCGCCACCGCCCCGCACCTGCGCCACCCCCGCACCACCGACGAGGGCGGGCGCGGGCTGCTGCTGGTCTCCCAGTTCACCCAGCGGTGGGGCACCCGCTTCGTCCCCGAGGGGAAGATCATCTGGGCGGAGCAGTCCCTGACGGACCCGTCGCCCTGACCTGCCATGGTCACGCAGATGTAGTACATCGGTACATAAGTCACACAGCGTGCGAAACTGGTCCGACCCCGGTGGTGAGGCGGGAGTCATGAACGAGAAGGCGATCGACTACGAGGCGGTGTTCCAGGGCCTGCCCGGAATGGTGGCACTGCTGACGTCGGAGCTGGTCTACGCCGACGCCAACGAGGACTTCCAGCGCCTGTCCGGGCGCACCCGCGCAGAGCTGGTGGGCCGGTACATCTTCGACGTCTTCCCCGACAACCCCAACGACCCCGCCGCCACCGGCATGCGCGACGTCCAGGCGTCGATGCTGCGCGTGGTGGCCACCGGCGAGCGCGACACCATGGCGCTGCAGCGCTATGACGTCGAGGATCCCACCCGCCCCGGCGAGTGGGTGGAGCGCTACTGGAGCCCGGTCAACGCGCCCGTCTTCGGCCCCGACGGGCGGGTGGCACTCATCGTGCACCGGGTGGAGGAGGTCACCGAGCTCATCCACCTCCGCGGCAGGCAGGGTGGCGACAGCCGGGCGCGGGTGCTGGAGGCCGAGCTGTACACGCGCGCCCGCGAACTGCAGGAGCTCAACGAACGGCTGCGGCAGGCGCACGCCCGCGAGCG
This sequence comes from Streptomyces sp. R28, assembly GCF_041052385.1. GTDB lineage: Bacteria > Actinomycetota > Actinomycetes > Streptomycetales > Streptomycetaceae > Streptomyces. Next base: position 1,517,128 of record NZ_CP163439.1, read on the forward strand.
CGAGGTGGCCCTCGCCCTGCAGGAGGCGATGCTGCCCGCCGGCCGGCAGGTGAGCAACCACCGGGCCGCCGTGCGCTACCGGCCCGCGATCGGCGCGCTGAACGTGTGCGGCGACTGGTACGACGTGGTCGACCTGGTGGGCGGCAACCGAATCGGCGTGTCCGTGGGCGACGTGGTCGGTCACGGCCTGGCGGCCGCCGGGGTCATGGGTCAGCTGCGCAGCGCGCTCAGCGCCACCTCCCGCGTCGCCGACGGCCCGGCGCAGGCGCTCGACGTGCTGGGACGGTACGCCCATGTCGTCGACGGCGCCGAATCGGCCACCGCGGTCACGACGTTCGTCGACTTCGACGCCCACACCGTCACCTACAGCAGCGCGGGCCACCCACCGCCGGTGCTGGTCCACGCCGACGGCCGCGTGGAGTTCCTCGACCAGGCCACCGACCCGCCCCTGGACGCCCGCCCCGACCCGGTCCCAAGACCGCAGGCCGTCACGTCCTTCACCGGCGGCGCCACGCTGGCGCTGTACACCGACGGCCTGATCGAACGCCGCCGCGAGGACATCGACGCCGGCCTGACCCGCCTCGCCGACGCCCTCGTACGCCACCGCACGGCCGACCCCGAGCCCCTCGCCGACGCCGTCCTGCTGGAGCTGCTGCCGCCGGGCGGCGCGACGGACGACGCGGCGCTGATCATCGTGCGGCTGTGATGAACGAGCAGACGAGACGGCTCCCCGCAAGGGCGGGCGACCTGCCACCCGGTAACCGTGATCACGCCAAACCGCGTCATCAGGTTGCCGCACACCTGCCCATGACACCAGGCTGGCCCGGCGGTCCTCCCCACCCGCAAGTGACGCCGCCCGCCACGTTCCTGACTTCCAGTCAGGAGATTCGGTGTCGGCCGGCATCCGTCCGACCCGACCCGGTTCCGGCCTGTCACCCCTGCGCCTACACTGGCAGCCCCACAGCACGCCGGTTGACCTGCCAGAACGCGGCGGTTGGAAGTGATCCGCCGGAGTGAGGAGCGACCCCTTTGTTCTACTACGTACTCAAATACGTGTTGTTGGGACCTCTGCTGAGACTGGTCTTCCGCCCTCGCATAGAAGGCCTCGAGCACGTGCCGGCCACCGGCGCGGCCATCGTCGCCGGCAACCACCTGTCGTTCTCCGACCACTTCCTGATGCCCGCGATGCTCAAGCGGCGCATCACCTTCCTCGCCAAGAAGGAGTACTTCACGGGCCCGGGCATCAGGGGACGCCTGACCGCGGCCTTCTTCCGCAGCGCCGGGCAGATCCCGGTCGACCGCACCGGCAAGGAGGCGGGCCAGGCCGCGATCCGCGAGGGGCTCGGGGTCCTGAGCAAGGACGAGCTCCTCGGCATCTACCCGGAGGGCACCCGCTCGCACGACGGCCGCCTCTACAAGGGCAAGGTCGGGGTCGCGGTGATGGCGCTGAGGGCGCGGGTCCCGGTCATTCCCTGCGCGATGATCGGCACGTTCGAGGCCCAGCCGCCGGGCAAGGTCATCCCGAACCTCCACCCGGTGACGATCCGCTTCGGCAAGCCCCTCGACTTCTCCCGCTACGCCGGCATGGAGAACGAGAAGGCGATCCTGCGCGCCGTGACCGACGAGATCATGTACGCGATCCTCTCGCTCTCCGAGCAGGAGTACGTCGACCAGTACGCGGCCGTCGCCAAGGCCGAGGAGGCCGCCGCCAAGGCGGAGAAGGAGCGCAAGTTCCCTCGGTTGCCCATCAGTTGACGCGGTCTTGCGCGTGGGGCGCTCGGTCGAGGGACTCGAGCGCCCCGAGCGCCTCGTCGAGCAGCCTGCGCAGCCGCAGCGCGTCCGCCGCCACGGCGCTCACCAGAGCGGCGGGGCCGGCAAGCGGCACGACGGCGGCGTTCTCCCCCAGCACCCGAGCCACCACCGGAGCCTCGGCGAACTCGGGCCGTACGACGACGAGCTGACCGACAGCCCGGTGTCCGCCGAGCCCGGCGGGGCCGTCCCAGCCACCCGGCGCACCGGGCCCACAGGCAAGCTCCTGATCGAGAACAACCCGACCCGCGACACTCACCCGGATCCGGCTCCCGAGCCGCCCCGGCTCCTCCCCCGCCCGCCCGAGCACCTGCTCCTCACGCAGCACGAGCCGCCCCGCCGCGCCGACGTCGACGCGGGTCGTGACGTACAGATCACTGCCTCGCGCGCAGATCAACTGCTCGGGCAGCCAGTGCAGTTCGCCGCCGTCGGCGACGGAGAGCCGTACGTCGTAACGGGACTCGCTCTTGCTCTGTCCCGGCAGCGCGATGGTGGCGCCCGCCGACCCGACGCGCAGCCGGGCGCCGGTCTCCACATCGGCCGCCACGGTGAAGTGGTCGCCGCCGAGAGGCCCGCTCATCGCGCCGACGAGCACGACCCGCGCCTCGGCGCCGCTCCCCCGGGTCCGCCGGAGCGCCAGCGGCCCGTCGCCCTCGAGCACGGGCAGCGAGGTGCCGCCCCGCCCGTCGTCCCGGGCGACGATCCGCGCGACCGCCCGTACTCCACCCGCCACGGTCACGCCGTCCACGCCGCGAGCCGCGCCCGCACCCAGTCGGCGACGTCGTGCACGCCGGGCTCGCTCCGGAGCGATTGGAAGACGACCGGGAGTTCGGCCCGCTGCGCCTTGGCGTCGGCCGCCATCCGCGCCAGGTCGGAGCCGACGTACGGCGCGAGGTCGGTCTTGTTGACGACGAGCAGATCGGCGGTGGTCACCCCCGGCCCGCCCTTGCGCGGAATGTCGTCCCCACCGGCGACGTCGATCACGAAGATCTGCGCATCGACGAGCCCCTTGGAGAAGGTGGCGGTGAGGTTGTCCCCACCGGACTCGACGAGGATGAGGTCGAGGGGGCCGACCTCGTCCTCCAGATCCTCGACGGCTTCGAGGTTCGCGGAGATGTCGTCCCGAATCGCGGTGTGCGGACAGGCCCCCGTCTCCACGGCTGTGATCCGCTCGGGCGGCAACACCGCCTCCCGCAGCAGGAACTCGGCGTCCTCACGCGTGTAGATGTCGTTCGTGACGACCGCGAGGGAGAACTCGTCACGCAGGGCACGGCAGAGCGCGGCGACGGTCGCGGTCTTGCCGGACCCGACGGGCCCGCCGAGTCCGATACGCAGCGCACGGCGCGATCCGTCGGGACGGCGGGCGTCGGCGCTGACGGCGGAGGGGCCGTCGTGGGAGTGGTCGAGGTGCATGGGGCGGCTCCTTCGGTACGAGATGTGCTGGGGGCTGGCTCAGTCGAGGGGTGGGCGGCTTTCTACGAGGCGAACAGACGTACGGCCCAAGCCGCATGCACCTCCGCCCCGATCTCCAGCAACGGAGCGGAAGCGGCGGGCAACTCGTCGACTCCCCCGTCGACGACCAGTCGCCCCGCCTCGACCGCCCGGTCCACCACCCGGTCCAACTCCGGCGCCAACCGGGCCAGCACCGCCGTGGCGTCGAAGGGATCGAGACTCAGCAACCGCACCGTCGCGGACGCCGGCCCGCTCACACTCTCGTACGCCGCACAGTAAGCAGCCTCGACGGCCTCCAACCCCGCCGCCCGGGCCACGACGCCCAGCACGACGGGCTGATGGGCCCCCTTGGGAAACCGACGAGCAAGGTCGTCCAGCTCCTGGGACGGCCACGTCGCCCGAGCGGCCCGCATCAGCTGCCGCCCCAACTTCCGCGCGGCAAGCCGCAACGCGGGCGACGGCGTGCGGGCGTCGGCGGCCTCGTCCAGGGCCACCGCATCGACCCCGAGCGCGGCCGCCGCGGCGAGCGAGGCCGCGACCAGCCCCGCCGTGTGCAGCCGCCCCCGGCAGAAGTCCTCCAGGCTCGCGGCCCCGCTGATCCGCCCCGCCTTGACGGCCGCCTCGGCCCCGCCGGAGTGCGCATGCCCCCCGGCGGGAAAGCGGCCGTCGGCCAGGACGAGAAGTGTTGCCCGTGACATCGAAGACCCAGCCCTCAGAACAGGAAGTAGCGCTGGGCCATGGGCAGTTCGGCGGCGGGCGTGGCCTCCACCAGCTCCCCGTCGATGTGCACGGCGAAGCTGTCGGGATCGACCCGTACGTCGGGCCGCGCGTCGTTCTGCCGCATGTCGGCCTTGGTCACCCCACGCGTCGACTCGATGGCCACGAACCGCTTCCCGAGCTGGAGCCGCTCCGCGAGCCCGTCCTCGATCGCGAGCGGCGCCACGAAGTTGACCGAGTTCGAGGCCGGCGCCCGTCCGATCGCGCCGAACATCGGCCGGGGCAGGATCGGCTGCGGCGTCGGGATGGACGCGTTGGCGTCGCCCATCTGCGCGTACGCGATCTGCCCGCCCTTGATGACGAGGTGCGGCTTGACGCCGAAGAACGCCGGCTGCCACAGCACCAGGTCGGCGAGCTTGCCGGTCTCGACGGAGCCGACCTCGTGGGAAAGCCCCTGGGCGAGGGCCGGGTTGATCGTGTACTTGGCGACGTACCGCCGCACCCGGTGGTTGTCCGCGCGCCCGTCCCCGGGCAGCGCACCCCGCCGCCGCTTCATGACGTGGGCGGTCTGCCAGGTCCGCATGACGACCTCGCCGACGCGGCCCATGGCCTGGGCGTCGGACGAGATGATCGAGATCGCTCCGAGGTCGTGGAGGATGTCCTCCGCGCCGATCGTCGACGGGCGGATGCGGGACTCGGCGAACGCGAGGTCCTCGGGCACCGCCGGGTTGAGGTGGTGGCACACCATCAGCATGTCGAGGTGTTCCTCGGCGGTGTTGACGGTGAACGGCCGCGTCGGGTTGGTCGAGCTGGGCAGCACGTGCGGCTCGGAGACGACGGTCATGATGTCCGGCGCGTGCCCGCCGCCCGCGCCCTCGGTGTGGTAGGCGTGGATGCCGCGTCCGGCGATCGCCGCGAGCGTGTCGCCGACGAAACCGGCCTCGTTCAGCGTGTCCGTGTGGATCGCGACCTGGATGCCGGTCCGGTCGGCGACGGTCAGCGAGGCGTCGATGACGGCCGGGGTGGAGCCCCAGTCCTCGTGCAGCTTGAGGCCGAGCGCGCCGCCGCGGATCTGGGACAGCATCGCCTCGTGGGAGACGGTGTTGCCCTTGCCCAGCAGGCCGAAGTTGACGGGGTGCTCCTCCATCGCCTCCAGCATCCGGGCCAGATGCCAGGGGCCGGGCGTCACGGTGGTCGCCTTGGAGCCCTCGGCGGGTCCGGTGCCGCCGCCGATCAGCGTGGTGATGCCGGCGGCGAGCGCCTCGTCGGCGATCTGGGGGCAGATGAAGTGCACGTGCGCGTCGATGGCGCCGGCCGTGAGGATGCGCCCGTTGCCGGCGATGATCTCGGTCTCGGGGCCGATGACGAGGTCCGGGTGCACCCCGTCCATCGTGTCGGGGTTGCCCGCCTTGCCGATGCCGGTGATCCGGCCGTCGCGGATGCCGACGTCGGCCTTGACGATGCCCCAGTGGTCGATGATCACGACGCCCGTGATGACGGTGTCGGGGGTGCCGTCTGCGCGCGTAGCACGGGACTGGCCCATGGATTCGCGGATGACCTTGCCGCCGCCGAACACGGCCTCGTCACCGGCGAGTCCGGGACCGCCGGAACGGTCCTCCTCGATCTCGACCAGCAGGTCGGTGTCGGCGAGCCGGATGCGGTCGCCGGTGGTGGGGCCGAACAGGTCGGCGTACGCGGCCCGGGAGATCTCAGGCATCGAGGGCACCTCCGGTCTCCCCGCGCAGTCCGGGCACCACGCGGGCGCCGGCGAGCGGGACGAGTTCGACGTCGACGGGGATCCCGGGCTCGAAGCGCACGGCGGTGCCGGCGGCGATGTTCAGCCGCTGGCCGCGGGCTGCGGCGCGGTCGAAGTCCAGACCGGGGTTGGCCTCGGCGAAGTGGTAGTGGGAGCCGACCTGGACGGGCCGGTCGGCGGCGTTGAGGACGGTCAGCCGGGTGACCTCGCGGCCTTCGTTGTAGGCAATCGACCCGTCGGCGAACAGGATCTCTCCGGGAATCATCGAGGCCCCCTTCAGACGATCGGGTCGTGGACGGTGACGAGCTTGGTGCCGTCCGGGAAGGTCGCCTCGACCTGCACGTCGTGGATCATCTCGGGTATGCCCTCCATGACGTCGTCGCGCGTGAGCAGCTTGCGCCCGGAGGCCATGAGCTCGGCGACGGTACGGCCGTCACGGGCGCCCTCGAGGATGTGCGACGTGATGAGGGCGACCGCCTCGGGGTGGTTCAGCTTGAGCCCGCGGGCCCGGCGCTTCTCGGCCACGTCGGCCGCCACGTGGATGAGCAGCCTCTCTTGCTCGTGCGGGGTCAGTTGCACGTCCCACCTCACAGTCTTCGCTCCGGACCGTGCGGGGTCCGGTTGCCTCGGCCACCGGGCAAAGTCCCTGGTGGCGTAGATCGGCAGGCTAGTTGGACCGAGTTTCAAGCAAGTTAACCGGACCGTGATCCGCTCAGCCGCCCGACCGCGTGGCAGACATGCTCATCAACGCCCGTAGACCGTCCTGCAGGACCTCGACCGGCGCCGGCCCGAACAGGGCCTGCTGCGCGAGGAAGCCCATCGCGGCGGCCATCATCGTCCGGGCCACGTGCTCCGGTGACACGTCCGGCCGCATCATCCCGGCGTCCTGGTACGACTGGACGATCCGCGTCCAGGTCTCCTGCACCGCGCCGTAGCCCTCGCGCAGAAGCGCCGCGAGGTCGTCGTTGCGGAGTGTCTCCGGCCATACCTGGATGACCAGCCGCGGGAACGCGGGCCGTCCGTCCACGGTCAGGTACTCCTTGGCGGCGAGAACGCGACTCATGACCGACGACACCAGGCGGTCCGGCGGCGGGGGCGGGCTGCTGCGGGCCGCCTCCTCGAAGCCCTCGCGGACCTGGCCGAGCACTTCACCGACGATCGCGGCGATGAGCTCCTCCTTGCCGCTGAAGTAGCGGTACACGGCCCCGGCCGACAGGTCGACCTCCTTCAGCACGTCCTGCATGGACGTGGCGTGGAACCCGTTGCGGGCGAAGCAGCGGGCGGCGCCGTCGAGGATCTGCCGACGGCGGGCGTGGAGGTGTGCCTGGGATACGCGGGCCATGACCCCAAAGTAAAACGAACATTCATTCTTGACAAGGAGCCGCATACGCAGGACGGTGGCGTCATAACAAAAACGAACGATCCTTCTTTTTAGCCGCACCCACACCCTCAGGGGGTTCCCATGTCCACCCGGCGCCTGATCGCGGTCATCGTCCTCGTCCCCGTGCTCGCCGCCCTCGCCCTGTGGGCCTTCGCCTGGCCGGCCACCCGCACCGCGCCCCGCGACCTGCCGCTCGGCGTGGCCGGACCGGCCGCCGCCACGACCCAGGTGGAGAAGCAGCTGAGCCGCCACGAGGGCGCGTTCGAGATCCACCGCTACGCCGACGAGGCCACCGCCCGGGACGCCATCGAGGACCGGACCGTATACGGCGCGATCGTCGTCACCGCCCAGGGCCCCGAACTGCTGACCGCGTCGGCGGCGAGCCCGGTCGTCGCCCAGACCCTCCAGCGGGCGGTGACGCAGCAGGCGGCGGCCGCCGGCACCCGGGTCAGGACGGTCGACGTCGTGCCCGCCCCCGAGAAGGACCCGCGCGGCGCGGCCCTGACCTCGAGCGTGCTGCCGCTGGCGCTCGCCGGTATCGCGGCGGGCGTACTGGTGACCCTGCTCGGGCTGGGCGGCCTGCGCGCCGTCACCGCCCTGATCGGCGCCGCCGCCCTGGTCGGCCTGGCCGCGGCCGCGATCGCACACGGCTGGCTGGGGGTCCTCACCGGCGACTGGTGGGCCGAGGCAGGGGCACTGGGCCTGGCGACACTGGCCGTGAGCGGTGGCGTGGCGGGCCTTGCCGCCTTCATCGGCCCCGCCGGGAGCGGAATCATGGCGGCCGTGGTGATGCTGTTCGGCAACCCCTTCTCCGGCGCCTCGTCGGCGCCGCAGCTGCTGCCCGAGCCGGCGGGCGCGATCGGCCAGTGGCTGCCGCCGGGCGCGGGCGCCACCCTGCTGCGCTCCGTGTCGTACTTCGACGGCGCGGCGGCGACGGGCCCGGCCCTGACGCTGACCTGGTGGGCGGCGCTGGGCCTGGGAGCCGTACTGCTCGGCAACGCGCTCAAGACACGCACGAAGACCGGCGAGCCCGCGCCCGAGAGGGAACTGGCCACCACCGGCTGACCCCCCGGTCACCGGCCGGCCGCCCGGCCACACCGAACCGACCGTGCACCCCCGCCGTAGCGGACGGGGGTGCACGGTCCTGTCGTTTCCGGAACTCCGAAGGCGGCTCTACGAGACCGGCCCTACGAGGGGCTCGCCCCCCGATGCTCGGCCGCGATTCCGAACCGCTGCCGTTCGCGGGGAGCGGACGCCACCTCGCGGACGCTGGAGACAGCGCTGACGACCTGCTCCTCGGCGAGTTCCGCGGGTTCCCCGAGCTTCTCCAGTCGTTCGAGGTCAGAGGCGGAGACGAGGGCGACAAGGGGCTTTCCGTGGCGCGTGACGACGACGCGCTCACCGCCGTACACCACGCGATTGATCAGTTCGGCGAGCTCAGCCCTGGCTTGCGTCACCGGAATCTCGTAGGCCATGCTCCCTACATTACGTCATGTACGTCCTGTACATTTTTGACAGACACCCTGGCAAGGGAGCGTGACCCATGACCCGACCGACCGCCCGCCACGTACTGCCCGAGTTCACCGAGCGCACGAGTTTCGGCACCAGGACGCAGGACCCGTACTCGAAGCTGCTGGAGGAACGGATCGTCTTTCTCGGCACGCAGATCGACGACATCTCGGCGAACGACGTGATGGCCCAGTTCATGTACCTGGAGCACAAGGAGCCCGGACAGGACATCTCGCTGTACATCAACTCGCCCGGCGGCTCGTTCAGCGCCATGACGGCGATCTACGACACGATGCAGTTCGTCACCTGTGACGTGGAGACGATCTGCCTGGGCCAGGCCGGGGCATCCGGCGCGGTACTGCTGGCCGCGGGCACTCCGGGGAAGCGATTCGCGCTGCCCGGGGCCCGTATGGTGATCCATCAGCCGGGGCTGCCCGAGCCGATCCAGGGACAGGCGAGCGATCTGGCCATCCAGGCCGACGAACTGACGCGCGTTCGGACCCGCCTGGAGGAGTTGCTCGCCCGGCACACCGGGCGCAGCCGCGAGCAGGTGAGCCAGGACATCGAGCGGGACAAGATTCTCAGCGCCCAGGAGGCGCTGGAGTACGGGCTGGTGGACCGGATCATCCCCAGCCGCAAGGCCACCCTCACCCCGCCGACGGGGCGGTGATCGGCCGGTGCTTCCACCCGAGTTGCCGCCCCTGCCCGCGCTGACGCGCGCGGAGGGGGAGTTGATAGACCGTTATCTCGATGTGGTGGACCTGCTCGGCCGGATCAACCCGACCCGGCACGACGACACCTACCGCGGACTGCGCGCCGCCCAGGCGCTCGTCAGCAAGGCGACCGAGCTGCGGGACGCGCTGGCGCTGATGCACCAACGGGGCGAGACCGAGCTGCACTCCCCCACGCTGGCGCGTGCGCTGCGCGTGCTGGACGGTGAACGCCGCACGGCTCGCGTCACGATGCCGTCGCGCTCCGACATTTGACGACTCGTACGGAACGGCTCCGGAGCCTCGGCTCACTGCCGAGGCGTCCGAATGGGAGCCGAAACGGACCAAAAGGCGTACCCCCTTTCGGCGTAGCAACCTCTCTTTTTGCGAACCCCTCAAGTTGCGCAACAGGCTCGGCCCCAAGGCGGAGTGAGACGCTCCATCGCTGGTCCGGGCCTCGTCGGGTACCTGGACACCCGGTCGAACACGGGGGTGTCCACCCGAACGGGTGAGTGGTGAGTAACGCCACAAATCCCCGGTTCCGTTGGGTTTTTCGTTCATCCGTGCGTCAAGATCCCTGTCTGACGACAAGCCCCCGCCACAGCGGCGGGGCGGTCCGGGCGGACGCCGAGTCCTGCCGCCGCCCGGATGACCGGTCGACAGGAGTGGATCGGCAGGAGTGGAGGACCCGAGCAAGACGGGTCGCCGGAGCGGACGTTCGTTCGATCCGAGCAACCCTTGGGGTGAAGTCGCGGCAACGCGACCGGGCAACTTCGCCAGCCCGAATCCGACAGGTCATCCTTCACAGGCGGCTGACGAAGGGTTGCGCATGACTGCGCTCAATCGTGTCCCGTCGCTCATGGTCCGGGCCGGCACGGCCTCGGCTCTGACCATCGCCGCAGTGGGCGGCTCGATCGTGGCGCCCGGCCTCACCCCCGAGGCAGAGGCAGCCACACCGGCAACGAAGGCACTTCAGGTCGCGGCCTCCAAGAAGGGCTCGCCGTACAGGTGGGGCGCCACGGGCCCGCACCGGTTCGACTGCTCCGGGCTCACGCTGTATTCGTACAAAAAAGCGGGCAAGAAGCTGCCCCGTACGGCGGCCCAGCAGTACAACAAGACCCGCCACATCTCCGCCCAGAGCCGCAAGGCCGGAGACCTGGTGTTCTTCCACTCGGGGTCGAACGTCTACCACGTCGGCATCTACGCCGGGAAGGGAAAGATCTGGCACTCCCCCAAGAGCGGGGACGTCGTGAGGCTGCAGAAGATCTGGACCAGGAGCGTTTGGTACGGCCGGGTCAAGTGACCTCCCCGGGGGCGCTGACGGCCGCCTGACGCGCCGTCAACGCCCCCGGGGCCCCGGGGGCTGAAGGCCGGTCGTCGGCAGAGGCCGTCAGACGGCCCGCAGCGGCCCGGCGAGGAGTGCCACGCCGAAGGCCGTCAGCGCGGCGCCGGTGACGGTCGTGACCGCCCGTGCGGTGCGCGGCCGGCGCAGCCACCTGCCGAGCCGGTCCACCAGCAGGGCGACCACCTGGAACCAGACGAGCGCGATCGCGACCACGATCAGCGCGAGCAGCAGTGTCCGTGGCAGTGCCGGAGCCCCCGCGGGCACGAACTGCGGCAGCACGCTGAGGAACGTGAGGGACGCCTTCGGGTTGAGGGCGTTGGTGACGAAACCCTGCCGCAGCGGTCGCGCGGTGGAAACCTCCTGCGCGTTCTCCCCTTCGGTGCGCCGCTGCCGCAGCGTCTGGACACCCAGATAGAGCACATAGACGCCGCCCACCACTTGGAGCGCGCGGAACAGCGCCGGTACGGCGGCCAGGACCGCGGCGACCCCCACCACCGCCAGCGTCACATGGACCAGCAGTCCGGCCCCGATCCCGAGCGCGCAGACGACCCCGGCCCGGCGGGAGACGAGGGCGTTGCGTACGACGACGGTGAAGTCGGCCCCGGGCATGGCGACCAGGCCGGCGGAGACCCCGGTGAAGGCGATGAGCTGAGCGTCCATGCGGCCAGCCTGCCGTGCCGGAGCCTTCAGCAGGTATTTCGAATATCCTGGGTTCTCCTTAAGCAATGCTTTAGGCTGCCTGCCCGGTTGCCGCGCCGCGCTCGAAGGGGCCCGCCATGTACGACCCGACCCGCCTCGCCGCTTTGGTGGCGGTCGCCGAGGCGGGTTCGATCACCCGGGCGGCAGAGCGGCTCGGGTACACCACGCCCGCGCTCTCCCAGCAGCTGGCCAAGCTGGAGCGCGAGGCGGGCACGGCCCTTCTGGTACGGCACCATCGCGGGGCGCGGCTGACGGGTGCGGGCGAGCTGCTGGTGGCCCGGGCGCGGCGGGTGCTCGACGAACTCGACCGGGCACGGCATGAACTGGCCCGGCTGACCGGCCTGACGGGCGGAACCCTCCGGCTCGGCACCTTCCAGACGGCGGGCATCCATCTGCTGCCCCCGGCCCTCAGCGCCTTCCGCCGAGCGCATCCGGATGTGGGATTGACGGTCGCCGACTACGAACCGTCGGCCGGTGTCGCCGCCGTCGCGGCCGGGGAGATCGATCTGGCGCTTACCCACGCCTACGCGCCCGGCGATCCGGTCCCGCTGCCGTCCTCGGTCGGCGTCGAGCCGATCCTGGTCGAGGAACTGGTCCTGGTGTCCGCTCCGGGCCACGTCCTCACAAGCGGCGCCGCACGGCTGCCGCTGGCCGAGCTCGCGGGGCAGCCGCTGATCAGCATGGCGCCGGACGCGCCGGCCCGGCGGGCAGTCGAGGCGGTGCTGGCCGGGGCCGGTGCCACGCCCTCGGTACGGGTCCCGACGCCGGGGTACCTCCTGGTGTGCGCACTGGCCAGTGCGGGGCTCGGGGTGGCGGTCGTACCGGAGATGGTGGCGCGCACGTCGGTCACTCCGGTCGGGGTGCGGGCGCTGGAGGGCGGCGAGCTGCGCCGTACGATCTCGGTCGCTTTCCGCAGCGACGAGGCGGCTCCTGCGGCGGACGCCTTCCGGGCGCTGCTCCGCGGCACGTTCGGACGAGCAGGGCAGCCGCAGCAGCCCTGAGGGTCATGGTTCCTGCTGTCCCGCGGCCGGCACCGGCTCCGCGGCCGCGGTCCACGGCAGTTCGATGGAGACGGTCTTGCCGCCCTCCCGGGTGGGCCGCACTCTCAGCTTGCCGCCGCACTCCGCGGTCAGCCAACGAATGATGACCAGGCCACGGCCGTTGTCCTGTTGGACGGCGGCCGGCAGCCGCTTGGGGAAGCGCGGGTGGCTGTCGGTGACCCCGATGCGCAGGTGTTCGTCACGGTCGAGCTCGAGATCCACCGTGAAGGTGGGTGACTGGCCGAGGGTGTGCTGTACGGCGTTGGTGGTGAGTTCGGAGACGATCAGCCGGATGGTGTCGGCCGCCTCCGTGTCCGGTGGCAGTCCCCACTCCGCGAGGGTGGTGACCACGTAGGCCCGAGCCGCGGAGACCGAGGCTGGATCGCTCGGCAGAGTGACGGATGCTTCCAGGTGATCTGCCATGGCGACGTCGTCCCTTTCCCAACGGGACCGCAGTCCGACACGGAGCGGATGGTTCGAGTACGGTCCCGGACTGGTGCTTCGTCGCCAGACTGCCATTACCAGGGCCGTCAGGGTGCCGATCCACCAAGATATGCATATATCTGTCGCTCGAAGCGGTGAACTCTGCGACGGCAGACCGTATTTGGGCGGCTCGGTTGGAGTAAGGAGTTGCCCATGCAGCACGGTCCCGCGGTGCGCCGCCGGAAACTGGGCGCGGAACTGCGTGCGTTGCGCACCGGTGCCGGGCTCACCAGTGGTGAGGCGGCCCGGCTGGTGGGCTGGCACCAGTCCAAGGTGAGCCGGATCGAGACCGGCGCCAGCGGGGTGAAACCGGCCGATGTGCGGTTACTGCTGGACGCGTACGGCGTACAGGATTCCCAACTGCGCGAGTTGCTCCTGGTGTTGGCGGGATCCGACGAGGGTGGCGGGCAGCATCACTGGTGGCACGCGTACCGCGGAGTACTGCCGCCGACGTACCGGGACTTCATCAGCCTGGAGTCCCAGGCGAGCGCGATGCGCACGCTGGAGACCTCCGTGGTGCCCGGGTTGCTCCAGACGCCCGAGTACGCCCGGGCGGTGACGCGGGCCGCCGTGGGCGGGCTCACCGACGAGGCCGCCGACGCCGACGAACGGCTCGACGCGCTGGTCGCGGTCCGTCTGGCCAGGCAGGACGTGCTGCACGGCGATCCGCCGATGCAGCTGAGTGCGGTGCTCGACGAGGCGGTGTTGCGCCGGGAGATCGGCGGGCCCGAGGTGATGGCGCGGCAGCTGAGGCGGCTGGTGGAGGCGGCGCGACTGCCCCAAGTCAGGCTGCAGGTCCTGCCGTTCGCGGCCGGGGAGCATGTCGGCATCACCGGGCCTTTCGTTATCTTCTCATTTTCGCGCACTTCTGATCTGGATGTGGTTGTTCTCGACCACTTGACGAGTAGCCTCTACCTCGAACGGAAAGAAGACCTCCAGGCCTATACGGAGGCCTTCAACGCCCTTCGGATCCACGCCCTTTCGCCCGAGGAATCGTTGGATTACATCGCCGCGCTGGCTGGCGGCGCGTAAGGAGGCACCATGACCGCACTGCCTCGGAACGTGACTTCAAGTACCGATCTGCTCGGTGCGCGATGGCTGCGCAGCAGCTACAGCACCGGAGCGAACAACTGCGTCGAGACCGCACGGCCGCACTCCGGTCCCTGGATCGGACTGCTCGCCGTGCGCGACTCCAAGGACCCGGCCGGACCCGCGCTGCTCTTCTCCCCCGAGAGCTGGGCGGGTTTCACTGCCGCGCTCCAGTCCTGACCGATCCGATCAGTTCTGACCAACTCTGATCAGTTACGCCAGGTACGGCGGCAGGGCCGTGTCACGCCGACTCATGGTCGTGTCTCGCCGATGACCCGTACAGCGCGTTCGATCTGCCCCTCGGAGAGGTCCGCGCGGGCGGTCAGCCTCAGCCGTGAGATGCCGTCGGGAACGGAAGGAGGACGGAAGCAGCCCACGGCGAGGCCGGCCGTACGGCAGTCGGCCGCCCAGGCCACGGCCTCTTCGGGGGACGGCGCGCGCACGGAGACGACCGCGGCGTCCGGTCGTACGGCTTGCAGTCCCGTGGCCGTCAGCCGGGTGTGCAGTTCGTTCGCCACCGTGCGCGCCCGCGCCGCACGCTCCGGCTCGCGGCGCAGCAGTCTCAGTGCCGCCAGGGCCGCGCCCGCCGCAGCGGGGGCGAGGCCCGTGTCGAAGATGAACGTCCGGGCCGCGTTGACCAGGTGGTCGATCACCCGGGCGGGGCCGAGGACGGCTCCGCCCTGGCTGCCGAGCGACTTGGACAGCGTGACCGTCACGACGACGTCGTCGGCGCCCGCGAGCCCCGCCGCCTGTGGGGCGCCGCGGCCGCCGTCGCCGAGCACGCCGAGCCCGTGGGCGTCGTCGACGACCAGCCCGGCACCGTGTTCCCGGCTCGCCTCGGCGAGCCCGACCAGCGGGGCGGCGTCGCCGTCGACCGAGAAGACGGTGTCGGACACCACGACGGCCGGCCCGTCGTGCGTCTGGAGCGCCTTGCGCACGGCGTCCGGTTCGCAGTGCGCGACGACCTGTGTGGTGCCGCGCGCGAGCCGGCAGCCGTCGATCAGCGAGGCGTGGTTGCCCGCGTCCGAGACGATCAGCGAGCCGTGCGGCGCCAGCGCCGTGACCGCGGCGAGGTTGGCCGCGTAGCCGGAGGAGAAGACGAGTGCCGCCTCGAAACCGCAGAAGTCGGCCAGCTCGCGCTCCAGCTCGGCGTGCAGCTCCGTCGTGCCCGTGACGAGCCGGGAACCGGTCGCGCCGCCACCCCACGTCCGCGCGGCCCGCGCCGCGCCCTCGGTGACCTCGGGATGATGGGCCAGGCCCAGGTAGTCGTTGCTCGCGAGGTCGAGGAGCGGCGAGTCGGCGGGGCGGGGGCGCAGGGTCCGTACGAGTCCGGCGCGGCGGCGCAGCTCCGCCTGCTCGTCGATCCAGCCGAACGCCATGACTCCTCCGGGCTTTTGTAGGCAGTGCACAGACACTAGTCGCACGGCCGACCACCCACGGTGTGGCAATACCCACACATCGAAGTGACAGCGTTGTGCGAACTCTCCTTGGCTCGGAGGCCCTCCGTACGTAAGGATCAGCTCCCATGGACCTGCTGAACACGCTGGTGGACAAGGGGCTTCGGCGCGAGCTGCCGACCCGCGAGGAAGCCTTGGCCGTCCTCGCCACTTCCGACGACGACCTGCTCGATGTGGTGGCCGCGGCCGGCAAGGTACGCCGGCAGTGGTTCGGCCGACGGGTGAAACTCAACTATCTCGTCAACCTCAAGTCGGGCCTGTGCCCGGAGGACTGCTCCTACTGTTCCCAGCGGCTCGGCTCCACCGCCGGCATCCTGAAATACACCTGGCTCAAGCCGGACGAGGCGTCGCAGGCCGCGGCCGCCGGTTTGGCGGGTGGCGCCAAGCGGGTCTGTCTGGTGGCGTCCGGGCGCGGCCCGACCGACCGTGACGTGGACCGGGTCTCCGACACGATCAAGGCGATCAAGGACCAGAACGAGGGCGTCGAGGTGTGCGCCTGTCTCGGCCTGCTCTCCGACGGCCAGGCGGAGCGGCTGCGCGAGGCCGGCGCCGACGCGTACAACCACAACCTCAACACATCCGAGGCCACCTACGGTGAGATCACGAGCACGCACACCTACGCCGACCGTGTCGACACCGTGAACAAGGCGCACGCGGCCGGTCTGTCCGCCTGCTCCGGCCTGATCGCCGGCATGGGCGAGAGCGACGAGGACCTGGTCGACGTCGTCTACTCGCTGCGCGAGCTGGACCCTGACTCGGTGCCGGTCAACTTCCTGATCCCGGTCGAGGGCACCCCGCTGGCCAAGGAGTGGAACCTCACCCCGCAGCGCTGTCTGCGGATCCTGGCGATGGTCCGCTTCGTCTGCCCGGACGTCGAGGTCCGCATCGCGGGCGGCCGCGAGGTCCATCTGCGCACGATGCAGCCCCTCGCCCTGCACCTGGCCAACTCGATCTTCCTCGGCGACTACCTGACCACCGAGGGCCAGGCCGGCAAGGCCGACCTGGAGATGATCGCGGACGCCGGGTTCGAGGTGGAGGGCGCCGACCAGGTGACACTGCCGGAGCACCGGGCGACGGCCGGGGGCGGCTGCGGTGCACACGCGGACGCCGGCTGCGGTGCGCATGGGGACGCGGGCTGCGGGTCGCACGAGAGCGCCGGGTGCGGGTCGCACGACGGTGGCGGTGTGTGCGGTACGCCGGCCGCCGTGCCGGCCAACGAGCCTCGTACGGACCTGGTCGCCGTACGCCGTCGAGGCACCGGAACGGACCTCGCGCCCAATGCCTGACCTGTCCGTGCCGGAGCTGCTGGAGCTCGACCGGCGGCACGTCTGGCATCCGTACGGACCGATGCCGGGCCGTGTCGACCCACTCGTCGTGGAGTCGGCGAGCGGGGTGCGGCTGCGTCCGGCGGACGGCTCGGGCGAGTTGGTCGACGGCATGTCGTCCTGGTGGTCGGCGATCCACGGCTACAACCACCCGGTGCTCAACGAGGCCGCGCGCGAGCAGCTCGGCCGGATGAGCCACGTGATGTTCGGCGGGCTCACGCACGAGCCCGCCGTACGGCTGGCGAAGCTCCTTGTCGACATGTCACCCGACGGCCTGGAGCATGTGTTCCTCGCCGACTCCGGGTCGGTGTCGGTCGAGGTCGCGGTCAAGATGTGCCTGCAGTACTGGCGTTCGCTGGGCCGCCCCGGCAAGCAGCGGCTGCTGACCTGGCGCGGCGGCTACCACGGCGACACCTGGCAGCCGATGTCGGTGTGCGACCCCGAGGGCGGGATGCACGAGCTGTGGACCGGCGTACTCCAGCGCCAGGTGTTCGCGGACCCGCCGCCGGCGGAGTACGAGGAGTCGTACGCCGACCAGCTGCGTTCGCTGATCGAGCGGCACGCCGACGAACTGGCGGCCGTGATCGTCGAGCCGGTCGTGCAGGGCGCGGGCGGGATGCGGTTCCACTCCCCCGCCTATCTGAGGGTGCTGCGGGAGGCGTGCGACGCGCACGACGTGCTGCTGGTGTTCGACGAGATCGCGACCGGCTTCGGGCGCACGGGCGCGCTGTTCGCGGCGGAGCACGCGGCCGTGACGCCGGACGTGATGTGTGTGGGCAAGGCGCTGACCGGCGGCTACCTGACGATGGCCGCCACCCTGTGCACCTCGCGGGTGGCCGACGGCATCTCGCGGGGCGATGTGCCGGTGCTGGCTCACGGGCCGACCTTCATGGGCAATCCGCTGGCGGCCGCGGTCGCCTGCGCCTCGATCGAGCTGCTGCTCGGCCAGGACTGGTCGGCCGAGGTCAAGCGGATCGAGGCGGGGTTGCGGGAGGGGCTGGCCCCGGCAGCGGACATTCCGGGCGTGAAGGACGTACGGGTCCTCGGAGCCATCGGGGTCGTCCAGCTGGACCACGACGTGGACATGCAGGCGGCCACCGCGGCGGCCGTGCGCGAGGGCGTGTGGTTGCGGCCGTTCCGCGACCTCGTCTACACGATGCCGCCGTACGTCACAGGTGACGCGGACATCGCACGGATCGCCCGCGCGGTGTGCGCGGCAGCGCGGGAGGGCTGACATGCCGGTACTGGTGATCACGGGCACGGGCACGGAGGTCGGCAAGACGGTCACGACGGCCGCGGTCGCCGCGGCGGCGGTGGCCGCGGGCCGGTCGGTGGCGGTGCTCAAGGCCGCGCAGACGGGCGTGACGGCGGACGAACGTGGCGACGCGGCGGAGGTCGCGCGGCTCGCGGGCACGGTGACGATCGCGGAAGTCGCGCGCTATCCCGAGCCGTTGGCCCCGGCGACGGCCGCGCGCCGGGTCGGCCTTCCTCCGGTCCGGCCGCACGAGATCGCCGAGGCCGCCGCCAAACTGGCCGCCGAGCACGACCTGGTGCTGGTGGAAGGGGCGGGCGGTCTGCTCGTCCGCTTCGACGAGGCGGGCGGCACGCTCGCGGACGCGGCCGAGCTGATGGCGGCGCCGGTCCTGGTGGTGGCGTCGGCAGGCCTGGGCACGCTGAACACGACGGAGCTGACGGCGCGTGAACTGCGCGGTCGGCGGCTGGACCTGCTGGGCGTGGTGATCGGCAGCTGGCCCGAGGCACCTGATCTGGCGTCGCGTTGCAATGTGGCGGATCTGCCGGACGTGGCGGCGGCGCCGCTGCTGGGTGCGGTACCGGCCGGTGCGGGGTCGCTCGCGCCCGCCGACTTCCGTGTCGCGGCGCCGGGTTGGCTGGCACCTCGGTTGTTCGGAACCTGGGACGCGGAGGGTTTTCGGGGGCGGGCGGCGCCCTGAGCCGTGACACGGCTGCCTGCCACGAGCCCTGACATGGCCGCGGAGTGGGACGACCGGATCGCCGAGTGGGATGAGATTCGGCAGGGTTACCACCTCGGCGATGCGCCGAGCACGGTGATGGATTGCGCGAGGAGTCTCGAGGCGAGCGTGGCGGCCGGTGGTCCGGAGCGGAGAGCTGGGCCTGCCCGCACAATCTCGCCGGGTTCGCCCGCGCCTTCTCCGACCTCTAGCCGGCCGCGCCTTCGTCGCTCTCGGCGATGAGCCGCACCAGTTCGATGCGGGAGCGGATTCCCAGGCGGGTGAAGACGCCTCGCAGGTGGTGGTCGATCGTGCGGGGGCTGAGGGCGAGGCGGGCGGCGATCTCGCGGTTGGTCGCCCCCTCGGCAGCCATCCGGGCCACCAGGAGTTGCTGGGCCGTGAGGCGGGCCCTGGGGTGTCCCGTCGCCTGGGCGGCCGTCGAGGCGGGGGCGCCGAGGGCGCGCAGCTCGGTGCGGGCCTGGTCCGCGCAGTGCGGAGCGCCGAAGGAGTCGAACGCCTCCAGGGCGCTGTGCAGGCGGTCGCGTGCCTCCGTACGGTGGCGGAGCCGGCGCAGGGCGCTGCCGAACAGCAGCTCTGTGCGGGCGCGTTCGAAGTCGCGGGTGCCGTGGGAGTGCAGGTCGAGGGCTGTGCGGTAGTGGTCCACCGCCTCCTCCCCGGGTGCGAGCAGGGCGCGGCAGCGGGCGCTGAGGGCCAGGTCGTCGGGGCTGCGCACGGTGCTCGCCCAGCGGTGGTAGTCGGCGTGCGCGACGCGGGCGACCCGGGTGTCGCCGGTGCGGACGGCGGCCTCGACGTAGTGCGGGGTGGCCAGGTGACGGACGGCCCGGTGGCCGTGTCCGGGGCCGAATCCGGCCAGGGCGCGCAGTCGGGCGGCCGCGGCGGCGAAGTTGCCGCTGCTCAGGTCGAGGAAGGCGAGGGCCCACTGGGCGAGGGCGGCGGGCAGGCCCAGGCCACGGGCGAGGGCGTACGACCGTGCGGTCGCGGCACGTTCCCGGCAGACGTCCGCGTCTCCGGTGAGCGCGGCGAACATGGCTAGGGCGGCCTGCAGATGACAGGCGCCGTTGTCCTGACCTGCGGCGTGGGCCTGCCACAGGGCGTCTGTCGCAGCGGCCTCGCCGGCTCTGGGACGCCCGGTCCAGAAGTCGGCGTACACCCGGAACTCCATCGCCTGCGGCACGCTCACCGGTGTGCCCCTGGCCCGGGCGGAGGCGGCCGCGCGGACGGTCGCCGTGGCCGCGCGGGTGTGGTCGCCGAGGAGCAGCTCGGCGATCCCGGCGTGGATGAGGACGGTGGGGTCACCCCCCGGCTCGCACCGCCCGGCCGCTCCCTTCAGCAGGTCGCGCGCATCCTCGTACCGCCCGTCGAAGGCGGCCACGAGCCCGCTCAGCGTGCCCGGCGGCACGACGCCGAGCCGATCGGCGACGCGGGCGGCCTCTCGCAGGCGTCGTATGTCTCCGGTGTAGACGGCGGCTTCGGTGGCTCGGGCGAGGAGGTGGGCCGCCTGGTCGGGCGTGGGGGTGGGGGTGGATGTGCGGGTGGGGGCGACGGCTGTGGCTGACGCGGCGGGGGCGGAGACCGGCGTGAGGGTGGCGGCATACGACCGCACCGAGGCTGGGGCGGCGAGGTCGGCCGACGGTTCGGGAACCTTGCCGACGGGCGTCGTCGCGGGCCCGGGAGCGGTGCGCGCCGAGGGCCGGGGGGTCGCCGCCGTCAGCAACGCGTCGAACGCCTCCGACGCGTTCCCCGCCCGCAGGGCGAGCACCCCGGTCAGAGCGTCGTCAAAGGCGCCGGCGGTGGCCGCCAGCCTGCGCGCCCGGTCCCCGTCGCCCGACTGCCAGGCGTAGGCGGCAGCCCGGGCGACCAGGCGGGCCTGCCCGGACGGGTCGGGGCACAGCTCCGCCGCCCGTTCCGCCAGCGCACGTGCCAAGGACAACCGGCCCGCGCCACCCGCCCTGTCCGCGGCGGCGCCGAGTTCCGCCGCCAGCCGCCCGCTGGGGCCGAGCGCCCCCGCGCCCCGGTGCCAGGAACGCCACGGCGTCTCCCCCTCGCCGCTCAGCACCCGGGCCAGCAGGCGGTGGACGTCACGGCGGTCGGCCGGGGAGCCGGTCTCGTAGGCCGCGATCCGCGTCCACGCGTCGCGGAAGACCACTCCGCCCGCTCCGGCGTGCGCGACGCCGGCCGCCTCGGCGGCGTCCAGGGGCCGGGTGTCGAGGCGGGCGGCCATGACGGCGCGCAGGAAGGCGTCGGTGGGGACCGGGTACTGGTCGGCCGCGGCGAGGAGCAGCAGGAGGCGTGTGTCGTCCGGCAACGCCCTCGTCTCCGCCCGGCGTTCGCGCAGCAAGGTCGGGGCCAGCTCCGCCGGTTCCGTCGGGAGCGGGTCGACGCCCGCCGCCTGGCGGTCGGTCAGGCGCGCAACCAGTTCGGCGGCGGCGCACACATCGCCGTGCACAGCACGCAGCACCCGTACGCGGACGCCCTCGGGCAGGGCGGCGGACGGCTGGCGCCACTGGCCTGTGAGCCGCGGTGGCGAAGTGCGGTCAAGAGGCGGGGGGTTCACCGGAGTCACCACACAAATGACGTTACTGGCGAGTTAATTGAACCGTAAAGACCGGCGATTTCGCCGATGCGGCGCGCGTAGACCCGGCTCGACACTCCTGACAACCCCACACGTTTCAGGAGGCACCATGCAGCGCCACAAGCGTCGCATCGCCACGGCCCTCACGGCCTTGACCTCTTCGCTCCTTCTGTCACTGTCCCTCTCCCCCACACCCGCGCACGCCGCCACCCACGACCCCGTCGTCTTCGTGCACGGCCTGAGCAGCTCGGCAAGCAGCTGGGACGACTGGGTCGGCTACTTCAAGGCCGACGGCTACACCTCCGCCGAGCTGGACGCCTGGTCGTACGACTGGACCAAGTCGAACGCCACCACGGCCCAGCAACTCTCGACCGAGATCAAGAACGTGCTCGCCCGGACCGGCGCCTCGAAGGTGGACCTCGTCGTCCACTCCATGGGCGCTCTCAACTCCCGCTACTACCTCAAGAACCTCGGCGGGACGTCGTACGTGGACGACTTCGTCTCGACGGCCGGGGTGAACCACGGCACCTCCACCGCCTCGTGGTGTGCGTGGCTGTACGCCTCCTGCTCCGAGATGAACACCGGCAGCTCGTTCCTGAGCGCCCTGAACTCCGGCGACGAGACCCCGGGCAGCGTGTCGTACGCCAGCTACTGGTCGAACTGCGACGACGCGCTCACCCCTGACACCACCGCGATCCTCAGCGGCGCGACGAACGTCGAGGTCGGGTGCGTCTCGCACACCGACATGAACAACGACCACGGCGTGTACGAGCAGGTCAGGGACTTCATCGGCTGAGACGAGCCCGTCTGCACGACACCCACGGCGACAGCGGGGGTGCGCCGGTCCGGTACGGGGGAGAATCGGGGAGTGAGTCCCGTCCCGCCAGGGAGGTCCCCCATGGCCCTACGGTCCGCCGGCTCCGGCAAGGTGTCACGGGATGCCGTGCACCACCCGCTGTTCGCCCGCTGCTACGCCCGGATCAGTGTCAACGCCGAGACGCGGATGGGCATGGGCGACATCCGCGACCGGCTGCTGACCGGGCTGTCCGGCCGGGTGATCGAGATCGGCGCCGGCAACGGTCTGAACTTCGCCCACTATCCGAGTGCGGTCTCGGAGGTCGTCGCCATCGAACCGGAGCGCCTGCTGCGGAAGTTGGCGGTGGAGTCCGCGCTGCGCGCCGGGGTTCCGGTGGACGTGGTGCCGGGCGCGGCGGAGGCGCTGCCGGTCAAGAGCGAGGCCTTCGACGCGGTGGTGCTCTCGCTGGTGCTGTGCAGCGTGCGGGACGTGCCGCGGGCGCTCGGCGAGGTACGGCGGGTGCTGCGGCCCGGCGGCGTGGTGCGGTTCTTCGAGCACGGCCGGGGCGGCGGGCGCGCGATGCTCCTCACGCAGCGCGCGCTGGACCGGACGGTGTGGCCACTGGTGAGCGGCGGCTGCCATGTCTCGCGCGACCCGGTGGCGGCGCTGCGCGAGGCCGGGTTCGAACTCGGCCCCCACCGGCGGGTGATGATGCCGGAGAAGGGGCCGGTTCTCCCCAGTTCGTACTGCGTGCTGGGCACGGCGTGGCGGCCGGCGGAGGAGCAGCCGGGCTGATCACAGACTCCACTGGCCCAGTTCGCGCGCGATGTCCTCGACGGAGGCCTCACCGCTCTTGACCAGGCGTGCCAGATCGCGCACCTGCTCGGGTGAGGTGACGACCTTGAGGCCGCTGGCGACCAGGTAGGCGTAGGCCACCGCGGAGGCGAACAGCGCGTTGGAGCGCTCCAAGGCCGGTACGTGGATGAGTAGTTGGAGCAGGGCTGCGGCGCGGGTCTGCGGGCTGTCGTAGACGGGGACGTCGAAGATCTCCGCCTGATGGCGGGCGACGGCGGCGACGAGAGCACCCCAGTCGGTGACCTGAGGGTCCCCCGGTGTCCTCTTCTCGGCGAGCATCAGCAGCCAGGCAAGGTCGATGTTCAGATTGCTCAACGGATCAGCGACGACCTTCGCGCTCCGCGCCGAACTCCTCGGCGAAGACGGACTCGTACTGCTTCATGAAGTCGGCGGCGGCGTCCACGAACGTATGACCGACCTCCCCGGTGTCCTTTCTGACCAGTTCCTCGATGTAGCGGTTGACGCTCATACCCTGGGCCAGGGCGCGTTCGCGGGCGGCGCGGGCCGTGCCCTCGTCGACTCTCACGTTCAACTGGGTCTTCGCCATACTTCGAAGCTAGCGCGCCGGTGCTAGCACCGGCAAGGGGTCCCCGGGGATGGAGGATGCCCCTTACATCGAAATCAGGGGCCCGACCTGGGGCGGAGACGGACCGGGACCTTGGGGGGATACCCGGTGTGCGGTGGATCACATTAGGCTCGGCGGGGCGAGAGTCCGTGACGTCCGCGAGGAGGCGGCCTTGTCCACAGCAGCTGCGGAGCACGCCCCGAGCCCCGCGTCGGCCGACGGGATCGCGGCCCGCGCCCGCGGCCTGACCAAGGCGTACGGCTCGGGCGAGACGACGGTGCTCGCCCTCGACGCGGTGGACGTGGACATCGCGCGCGGCCGCTTCACTGCGGTCATGGGCCCGTCGGGTTCCGGGAAGTCCACGCTGATGCACTGCCTGGCGGGCCTCGACGACGCATCGGCGGGACAGGTATGGCTGGGCGACACCGAGATCACCGGGCTGAAGGACCGCGAGCTGGCCCGGCTGCGGCGGGACCGGATCGGGTTCATGTTCCAGTCGTTCAACCTCATCCCGACCCTGAACGCGGCCG
Organism: Streptomyces sp. R28; assembly: GCF_041052385.1. Lineage (GTDB taxonomy): Bacteria > Actinomycetota > Actinomycetes > Streptomycetales > Streptomycetaceae > Streptomyces. The sequence goes on from NZ_CP163439.1 coordinate 1,541,209, forward strand.
AGAACATCACCCTGCCCATGGACATCGCGGGCAAGAAGCCCGACAAGAAGTGGCTGGACCAGGTCATCGACACGCTGGGACTGCGGGACCGCCTGGGTCACCGGCCCTCGCAGCTCTCCGGCGGCCAGCAGCAGCGCGTCGCCTGTGCCCGCGCGCTGGCCTCCCGGCCCGAGCTGATCTTCGCGGACGAGCCGACCGGCAATCTCGACTCGCGGGCCGGGCTCGAGGTGCTCGGCTTCCTGCGGGAGGCCGTGGACCAGCTGGGGCAGACCGTCGTCATGGTCACCCACGACCCGGGCGCCGCCGCCCACTCCGACCTGGTGCTCTTCCTGGGGGACGGCCGGATCGTGGACGAGATGGAGCGGCCGACGGCGGAGGCCGTACTGGAACGCATGCGCCTCTTTGCCGGCGGGAACCCCCAGCCCCCCGCCGAGGAGCGCTGACCCCGTGCTCAAGGCCACCCTCCGCAGCTTCCTCGCCCACAAGGGGCGGCTGCTGCTCTCCGCCCTGGCGGTGATCCTGTCCGTGGCGTTCGTCGCGGGCAGCCTGATCTTCTCGGACACCGTCAGCCGCACCTTCGACCGGCTCTTCGCCTCGACCGCCGCCGACGTCACCGTCACCCCGAGGGAGACCCTCGACGAGACCGTACCCTCCGGGCAGACTCTGACCCTGCCGGCCTCGCTCGCCGACCGCCTCGCCCGCGTCCAGGGCGTCGCCGCGGCCCGCGCGGAAGTGGACGTGGAGGGCCTCACCGTCGCCGACGAGAACCGAGAGTCGGTGGGCCCGACCACTGGCGCGCCCACGATCGGCACGGCCTGGAACCCGACCGAGCGCAGCCCCGTGGAGCTCACCTCCGGCCACGCCCCCGAGGGCGACTCGCAGGTGCTGATCGACGCGGACACCGCCGACAGCAAGGACGTACGGATCGGCGACCGCCTCACGGTCATCGGGCAGGAGGGCTCCCTCCCGGTCGAGGTCGTCGGCATCGCCACCTTCACCACCACCAACCCCGGTGCCGCACTGGTCTTCTTCGACCCCGCGACCGCACAGACGAAGCTGCTGGGCGACTCGAAGGCGGCCACCGGCATCTCGGTCGACGCGGCCGAGGGCGTCAGCGACACGGAGCTCAAGCGGCGCGTGGCCGACGCGCTCGGCACCGACACCGGCGCCTACGAGCTGCGCACGGCCGACGAGCAGGCCGAGTCGGACGTCGAACAGCTGGGCGGGTTCCTCGACATCATCAAGTACGTCATGCTCGGCTTCGCCGGGATCGCCGTTCTGGTGGGCGTGTTCCTGATCGTCAACACGTTCTCGATGCTGATCGCCCAGCGCACCCGCGAGCTGGGCCTGCTGCGGGCGCTCGGCGCGGACCGGCGTCAGGTGCGGCGCTCGGTCCTCACCGAGGCGCTGCTGCTCGGACTCGTCGGCTCGACGGCGGGCCTCGCGGCCGGCGTCGGGCTGGCCGTCGGACTCATCGAACTGATGGGTCTGATGGGCATGAACATCAGGACGACCGAGATGGTCATCGGATGGGGAACGCCGGTGACCGCGTACGGCGTCGGCCTGGGCGTCACCTTCGTCGCCGCCTACCTCCCGGCCCGGCGGGCATCGGGCGTCTCGCCGATGGCGGCCCTCGCGGACGCCGAGATCGCCGAGATCGGGCGGCCGCTGCGGCTGCGCGCGGTGCTGGGCTCGGTGGTCGGGGCGGCCGGTGCGGCGGCGCTGGTGGGCTGTGCCGTGTCGTCCCGGACGTCGTCGGCGGCGTCCCTGCTGGGGCTCGGTGTCCTGCTGACCCTCGTCGCAACCGTGATCGCGGGACCGCTGCTCGTCCGGCCCGTGATCCGGGTCCTGGGCGGGGCCTTCCCCGCGCTGTTCGGCTCCATCGGCCGGATGAGCCAGCGCAACGCCCTGCGCAATCCGCGCCGTACCGGGGCCACGGCGGCCGCCCTGATGGTGGGCCTCGCGCTGGTCGGCGGGATGTCGGTGGCGAGCGCCTCGATGACCGAGTCGTTCGACCAGCAGATCGACAAGACGCTGGGCGCCGACTTCGTGGTGCAGAACAGCAACTTCGTGCCGTTCCCACGGGAGATCACCGACAGGATCCGCGACACCGAGGGCGCGGGGCTCGTCGTACGCTCGCAGTTCACCACCATCGCCGTACGCCTCCCGGACGGCGACCGCGTGAAGACGACCGCCGCGGGATACGAACCCGAGCTCGACCAGGTCGCGAACATCACCTACGCGCAGGGCGACAGCGCCGCCGCGCTCGCGGACGGGCGCCTCGCCATGGACAAGGACTTCGCCGAGGACCACGGCGTACGCGTGGGCAGCACCCTCCCCGTCGAGTTCCGGGGAGGCCGACTGGCCGAGCTGACGGTGGGCGCGTTGACCGACCAGGAGTCCGCCGAGGGGTTCGGCGCGCAGGGCGGGATCTACTTCGGCCTGGGCACGCTGGAGAAGTACGCGCCGGGCGGGCAGGACGCGGCCGTGTACGTCAACGCCGCGTCCGGCACGAGCGCGGACGACCTGCGGGCCGTCCTGGAGGAGACACTCGATCCCTATCCCCAGGTTCAGGTCCGGGACATCGCCGACTACAAGCAGCTGGTGCACGACCAGATCGCCGTGCTGCTCTACCTCGTGTACGCCCTGCTCGGCCTCGCGATCGTCATCGCGGTGCTCGGCGTGGTGAACACCCTCGCCCTGTCGGTCGTCGAGCGCACCCGGGAGATCGGGCTGCTCAGGGCCATCGGGCTGGCCCGGCGGCAGTTGCGCCGGATGATCCGGCTGGAGTCCGTGGTGATCGCCGTGTTCGGCGCGGTCCTGGGCCTCGCGCTGGGGCTGGTGTGGGGCGTGTGCACCCAGCAGGTGCTGGCGTTGCAGGGCATGACGGCGCTGGCGATCCCCTGGGGCACGATCGTGGCGGTGGTGATCGGCTCGGCGGTCGTGGGCATCGTGGCGGCGCTGCTGCCCGCGTTGCGTGCATCGCGCATGAATGTACTGGCGGCCATCGCGCACGAGTGATGGAATCGCGGCCAGTACCCAAATCCCTTGAGGGTGAGGAGAGTTCATGCCGCGACCGGTGAGCCCGCGTCCGTTCCGCTTCGGCGTCAACCTGATGACACCCGCCCCGGCCGACGAGTGGCGGGCCAAGTGCCGCCGGGCCGAGGAACTCGGCTACGACGTGATCCTGGTCCCCGACCATCTGGGCATGCCCGCGCCGTTCCCGGCCCTGGTCGCGGCGGCCGAGGCGACGGAGCGGCCGCGGCTGGGCACGCTCGTGCTCAACGCGGGCTTCTGGAACCCGGCCCTGCTCGCCCGCGAGGTGGCGACGACCGACGCCCTGACGGGCGGGCGGCTCGAACTCGGGCTCGGCGCGGGCTACGTACAGGCGGAGCACGACACGGCTGGTCTGCCCTTCGGCAGTCCGGGCGAGCGCGTGGACCATCTGCGGCGCACGGTCGAGGAGCTGGAGCGGCTGCTCGGCTCCGAGGAGTACCAGCCGCAGCCGGCACAGAAGCCGCGCGTACCGCTGCTGATCGGCGGAAACGGCGACCGCGTGCTGCGGCTGACCGCCGAGCACGCCGACATCGCGGCGTTCGGCGGCGCGTACCCGGACCCGGAGAGCACGACCGGCCGGGTCGTCCCCGTCACGGCCGAGCAGCTCGACGAGCGGGTGACCCGTTACGGGAAGTTCGCGGCGGGCCGGGAGGAACCGGCGGAGCTGAACCTGCTGCTGCAGATGGTCGCCGTCACGGAGGACCGCGCGGGCGTGGTCCAGCCCCTCGTCGACCGGGTTCCGGAACTGACCCTGGAGCAGGTCCTGGAGCTGCCGATCCTCCTGGTCGGGGCCTTGGAGCAAATCGTCGAACAGGTGCTGGCCCAGCGGGAGCGGTACGGGTTCTCGTATCTGACCGTCCTGGAGCCGCACATGGAGGCGTTCGCGCCGGTGATGGAGCGGCTGCGCGCCAAGTAGCCGTCCGGATACTGGAATTCCGCGCCCCGCTTCGTCGCCCGTGCTGGGATCACGGCATGACTGATCTGCGGATACGGGCCGCGACGCCGACGATCTCGACACCGTGCTGGCCTTCTGGAAGACGGCCGCCGAGGGCACGAGCATCAGCGACGACCGGGACGGAGTGGAGCGGCTGGTCGCCCGCGATGCCGAGGCGCTGATCCTGGCGGAGCTGGACGGCGAGCTGGTCGGCACGGTGATCGCGGGCTTCGACGGCTGGCGCTGCCATCTGTACCGGCTGGCGGTGCACCCGGAGCGTCGCCGCCGGGGCATCGGCTCCGCGCTGCTGGCCGCCGCGGAGGAGAGGTTCGTACGGCTCGGCGGGCGCCGCGGCGACGCGATGGTCCTGGAGCGCAACGAGGCCGCGCACCATGCCTGGCGCGCGGGCGGGTACACGCCCGAGGAACAGTGGCGGCGGTGGGTGAAGCACCTCGCGGACTGATCGCCGGGTGATCACCGGTTGACCACGGCTGATCACCGGCTGATCACCGACCGGAGCGCTTTGCCCATCCTTTACTATTGGGGGACCACTTCGGTCCTCCAACGAAAGGTGTGAGCGTCCGCCCATGGGCGAGCCTCCCAGTCCCCGACATCGCGCGTTCCTCCTCTCCCTGCCCGACCATGGGACGGAGGTGACCCGATGACCGAAGTGATCCTCCTGCTGGTGGCGATCCTGCTGTCGCTCGCCTGCGGTGCCTTCGTCGCGGCCGAGTTCTCGCTGACCACGGTCGAGCGCAGCGAGCTGGAGCGGGCCGTGGAGCGCGGCGAGCGGGGCGCTTCCGGTGCCCTGAAGGCCGTACGGAATCTGACGTTCCAGCTCTCCGGCGCCCAGCTCGGCATCACGGTCACCAACCTGGTCGTCGGCATGCTCGCCGAGCCGTCGATCGCCACGCTGCTCGCGGGCCCGCTGGAGTCGATCGGCATCTCCCGCTCGACGGCGAGCTCGGTCGCGCTGGTGATCGGTACGGCCCTGTCCACCGTCGTGCTGATGGTGGTCGGCGAGCTGGTGCCCAAGAACTGGGCGATCTCCTCGCCACTGGCCGTGGCCAAGCGGGTCGGCAACGCGCAGCGCTGGTTCAGCGCGATCTTCCGCCCCTTCATCACCCACCTCAACAACACGGCGAACCGCATAGTGCGCCGCTTCGGCGTGGAACCCATCGAGGAGCTGGCCGCCGCGCGCGGACCCCAGGAACTGGCCGCCCTCGCCCGGCACTCCGCCCGGGAGGGCGCCCTGGAGGCGGACACCGCCGAGCTCTTCGTACGGACCCTGAACCTGGCCGATCTGACCGCGGAGAACGTCATGACCCCCCGCGTCCAGGTCATCGCGCTGGACGCCCAGGCGACCTGCGAGGACGTGGCGAACGCCACGCGGGCGACCGGGCTGTCCCGGTTCCCCGTCTACCGCGGCAGCCTCGACGCGGTCGTGGGCACCGCGCACATCAAGGACATTTTGACGGTGCCCGCCGAGAGCCGGCCCCGCGTCTGTGTCGCCGAGCTGATGCGTGAGCCGCTCCTCGTCCCCGAGACACTCACCGTCGACCGGCTCCTCGACCGGCTGTCCGGCAAGCGCACCATGGCCGTGGTCATCGACGAGTACGGCGGCACCGCGGGCGTGGCCACGCTGGAGGACATCGTCGAGGAGGTCGTCGGCGAGGTACGCGACGAGCACGACCCGCACGAGACGCCCGACCTCGCCCCCGCGGGCAGCGACGACGAGGGCCGGGCGCTGTACTCGGCCGACGGCTCGGCGCGGGTGGACCAGCTCGCGCGCGTCGGGCTGACGGCGCCCGAGGGACCGTACGAGACCCTGGCCGGTCTCGTCGCGACCGAGCTCGGACGCATTCCCGAGGTCGGTGACCGTGTCGAGGCCGCCGGCTGGCAGCTCGACGTGGTGGACGCCACGGGCCGCAGGGCCGCACGGGTGCTGCTGCACGCGCCGCTCGACGACGAGGCGACGGACCACGAGAAGGAGGGCGGGCGATGACCGCCGTACAGCTGCTCATCGGTTTCGCGACGCTGGTCGTCAACGCCTTCTTCGTGGGCGCCGAGTTCGCGCTGATCTCGGTGCGGCGCTCACAGATCGAGCCGTACGCCGACCAGGGCGACCGGCGCGCCAAGAGCGTGCTGTGGGGCCTGCAGCACGTGTCCGCGCTGATGGCGGCCGCACAGCTCGGCATCACGCTGTGCACGCTGGTGCTCGGTGTGGTCGCCGAACCCGCCATCGAGCACCTGCTGGAGCCGGTGTTCCACGCGGTGGGCGTGCCGGAGAGCGCCGGGCACGTGGTGTCCTTCGTGATCGCGCTGGCGCTGGCCACGTATCTGCACATGCTGCTCGGCGAGATGGTGCCGAAGAACATCGCGCTGGCCGAGCCGGTGCGCAGCGCCCTGCTGCTCGGCCCGCCGCTGGTGGCGCTGTCCCGGGCGCTGCGGCCGGTGATCTTCACGATCAACGCCTTCGCCAACACGCTGCTGAAGCTGCTGCGCGTCGAGACGAAGGACGAGGTCACCGCGACCTTCTCGGACGCGGAACTGGCCCGCCTGGTGCGCGACTCCGGCGAGGCCGGCCTCATCGACGACCGCGCGCGGGAGCGGCTGCACGACGCCCTGGAGCTGGGCCGCCGTCCGGTGCGGGACGTGGTGCTTCCGCTGGAACGCGTCGTCTACGCGCGCGTGGGCGTCACACCGGAGGAGCTGGAGCGCCTGTCGGCCGAGTCGGGCTTCTCCCGGTTCCCGGTCGTCGACGAGGGCCGCCGCATCGTGGGCTATCTGCATGTGAAGGACGCCCTGGACGCCTCCCCGCGGGACGTGCCGTTCCAGGTGCGGGACATGCGGCCCATCGCGCGCGTGCGGGAGGGCACGCCGCTGGACGACGTGCTCACGGCGATGCGGGGCAGCCGTACGCATCTGGCGGCCGCGCTCGGCGGCGACGGCCGGCTGGCGGGGCTCGTGACCATGGAGGACGTGCTGCGGGAGCTGTTCGGACAGCGGGCCTGACAGCCGGGTGGGGCCGACCGACCGCTGGGTATGGAGCCGGGTTACCATCTCTGTCGCCATGCAGACGAACCCAACTCACACCAGCCTGGTCGCGGTCGGCGACTCCTTCACCGAGGGCATGTCGGACCTGCTCCCGGACGGCTCCTACCGGGGCTGGGCCGACCTCCTCGCCGGGCGGATGGCCGCCCATACGCCCGACTTCCGGTACGCCAACCTCGCGGTGCGCGGGAAGCTGATCGGGCAGATCGTCGAGGAGCAGGTCGACGTGGCGGCCGCGATGGGCGCCGATGTGATCACGCTGGTCGGCGGGCTCAACGACACGCTGCGGCCCAAGTGCGACATGGGGCGGGTGCGCGGACTCCTGGAGGAGGCCGTGGAGAAGCTCGCCCCGTCGTGCCGGCAGCTGGTGCTGATGCGCAGCCCGGGGCGGCAGGGGCCCGTCCTGGAGCGGTTCCGGCCGCGCATGGAGGAGCTGTTCGTCTGCGTCGACGAGCTGGCCGAGCGGCACGGCGCGGTCGTCGTCGACCTGTACGGGGCCCCGTCGCTCAGCGACCCCCGCCTGTGGGACGTGGACCGGCTGCATCTGACGGCCGAAGGGCATCGCCGGGTCGCGGAGGCGGTGTGGCAGGCGCTCGGCTACGACCCCGAGGACACCGAGTGGCGCACCCCGATGCCGGCCACCCTGCCGCCGGGGTGGGCCGCCCGGCGGGTCGCGGACGCGCGGTTCGCCCGGCAGTATCTGCTGCCGTGGATCGGACGCCGGCTCACAGGGCGGTCGTCCGGGGACGGGCTGCCGCCGAAACGGCCGGAACTGCTGCCGTACGAGGGCCCGGGGGCGTAGAGCCGCACAACGGGACGCGCCCGGTGCTCCCTGGAGGGGCACCGGGCGCTGTCACAGGTGTGCGCTACTGCTGACGCGCGGCGCGGCTTCGCCGGTACAGGAAGGCTCCGCCGACCAGCAGCGCCCCACTGCCGGCAATGCCTCCGACGATGGCTGCGGTGTTGGTGCCGGTCTCGGGCATCTGGGGGTGATCCGGCTTCGCCGGCGGCGTCTTGGGCGGGGTGGGCGTGTGGGGAGGTTCTGGCGTGGTGGGCTCGCTGGGCGTGGGCTCGGGTGTGTGCGGTTCCTCCTCGCCGTAGCCGTAGCCACCCGGCTCCTCGTCGCCGTAGCCGTAGCCGCCCGGCTCCTCGTCGCCGTAGCCGTAGCCGCTCGACTCGTCGTCGCCGTAGCCGTAGCCGTCCGACTCCTCCTTGCCGTACCCCTGGTCCTTCGGCTTCTCGTCGCCGTAGCCGTAGCCGCTCGACTCCTCCTTGCCGTAGCCGTGCTCCTTCGGCTTCTCCTTGCCGTAGCCGTAGCCGTGGTCCTTCGGCTTCTCCTTGCCGTAGCCGTGGTCCTTCGGCTTCTCCTTGCCGTAGCCGTGGTCCTTCGGCTTCTCCTTGCCGTAGCCGTGGTCCTTCGGCTTTTCGTAGCCGTAGCCGTTGCTGTGGCCGTAGCCGTGGCTGCTCGGCTTGTCGGCGCCGTAGCCGGAGTCGCCATAGCCGGAGGTGTCGTGTTCGGACGCGGACTCCGGGTAATCCGGCGAGGTGAATTTGTCATTCAGCTCATAGAATTTGTCCTGCATCGCGCCGAACTTTTCCTGCATCTGGCCGAATTTGTCATCCAGCCCGTCCAACCCGTCCGGTTCCCATGGATCCGTACGGCCCGACAATGCAGCGGCGGAGTTCACCACGGTCCCCTGCATGCCTGGGGCAGCGGACGCCCACGTGCCGGATAGAGACAGGGCGCTTGTCGCGGCAGCGGCCACGATCAACCCCCTGGTCAGGACCTGTCGCATTCTCGTTGTCTTTCTCTCAGGCGGAATGGGGAAGCCGACGTCGGTCATTGACGCGATCTTGTCGATTGCCGGAATTTGCGAGGTCATCGCAGGAGCCGTGATGCCGCACGTTCACACTCGCCACGACCTGCAGACTATGAACGAGATGGGGAGGTCCCGGAAACGAGGACGCGTCGACGGCCAGGGAATTCACCCGATCGCACCCGTATGCGGCCGACGGTCTCACTCCGACGGCGACAGCGGCGTCCTTCTCACATCCGTCTCGTGGACCGGCACGAGGGCGGTGTCCAGAGCACTGCTGACCTGGGCCGCTCTGGACCATAGGGACGATCGGGGCCCTCTGGGCGGCGGGTAAACTCCGTACACGTGACTTCTGCGCCCGCCAAGCCCCGCATCCCGAACGTCCTCGCCGGACGCTACGCCTCCACCGAGCTCGCCACGCTCTGGTCCCCCGAGCAGAAGGTGAAGCTCGAGCGGCAGCTCTGGCTCGCCGTGCTGCGGGCCCAGAAGGACCTCGGGATCGAGGTGCCGGACGAGGCGATCGCCGACTACGAGCGCGTCCTCGACACCGTCGACCTGGCCTCCATCGCCGAGCGCGAGAAGGTCACGCGGCACGACGTGAAGGCGCGGATCGAGGAGTTCAACGACCTCGCCGGGCACGAGCACGTGCACAAGGGCATGACGTCCCGCGACCTCACGGAGAACGTCGAGCAGCTGCAGATCCGGCTCTCGCTGGAGCTGGTGCGCGACCGTACGGTGGCCGTCCTCGCCCGCCTCGGCAAGCTGGCCGGTGAGTACGGCGAGCTGGTCATGGCCGGCCGCTCGCACAACGTCGCCGCGCAGGCCACGACGCTGGGCAAGCGCTTCGCGACCGGCGCCGACGAGCTGCTCGTCGCGTACGGCCGGGTCGAGGAGCTGCTCGGCCGCTACCCGCTGCGCGGCATCAAGGGCCCGGTGGGCACGGCCCAGGACATGCTGGACCTGCTCGGCGGGGACGCGTCGAAGCTGGCGGACCTGGAGGGCCGGATCGCCGGGCACCTGGGCTTCTCGCAGGCGTTCACCTCGGTCGGCCAGGTCTACCCGCGCTCGCTCGACTACGAGGTCGTGACCGCGCTGGTGCAGCTGGCGGCGGCGCCGTCGTCGCTGGCGAAGACGATCCGGCTGATGGCCGGGCACGAGCTGGTGACCGAGGGCTTCAAGCCGGGCCAGGTCGGCTCCTCCGCGATGCCGCACAAGATGAACACGCGGTCGTGTGAGCGCGTGAACGGCCTGATGGTCATCCTGCGCGGCTACGCCTCGATGACCGGCGAGCTGGCGGGCGATCAGTGGAACGAGGGCGACGTGTCCTGCTCGGTGGTGCGCCGGGTCGCGCTGCCGGACGCGTTCTTCGCGCTGGACGGGCTGCTGGAGACGTTCCTGACGGTGCTCGACGAGTTCGGTGCCTTCCCGGCGGTCGTGGCGCGGGAGCTGGACCGTTACCTGCCGTTCCTCGCCACCACCAAGGTGCTGATGGGCGCGGTGCGCGCGGGCGTGGGCCGTGAGCTGGCGCACGAGGCGATCAAGGAGAACGCCGTCGCCTCCGCGCTGGCGATGCGCGAGCAGGGCGCCGAGCGCAACGAGCTGCTCGACAAGCTCGCCGCCGACGAGCGCATCCCGCTCGACCGCGTCCAGCTGGACGCGCTGATGGCCGACAAGCTGTCCTTCACGGGTGCCGCGGCCGACCAGGTCGGCGTCGTCGTGGGCCGCGTCGAGGAGATCGTGAAGCAGCGCCCCGAGGCCGCGGGGTACACGCCCGGGGCGATCCTCTGACGCGCTTCACCGCCGAGGAGTTGGAGGCCGCTCGCGACCGTCTGGTGCCGGACGTCGTCGCGGACGGCCTCCACGTGCTGTTCTGTGGCATCAACCCCGGTCTGATGACGGCCGCGACCGGCCATCACTTCGCCCGCCCGGGCAATCGTTTCTGGCCGGTCCTGCACCTGTCCGGGTTCACGCCGAGGCTCATGAGACCGTCGGAGCAGGGTGAGTTGCCCTCCTTCGGGCTCGGCATCACGAACGTCGTCGCGCGCGCGACCGCGCGGGCCGACGAGCTGAGCGCCGAGGAGTACCGCGAGGGCGGGCGGCTGCTGGCGGCGAAGGTGACGCGGCTACGGCCGCGGTGGCTGGCGGTGGTGGGCGTCACCGCGTATCGCGCCGCCTTCGACGACCGCAAGGCTCAGGTGGGCCCGCAGGAGCGGGTGATCGGGGACACGCGCGTGTGGGTGCTGCCTAATCCGAGCGGGCTGAACGCGCATTGGACGGCGGCGACGATGGCGCAGGAGTTCGCGCGCTTGCGGGTGGCGGCGGAAGAGGGCTGACGGGTCACGGTGGGGCGATTTCCGTGACCACGGCCAGGAGCCGCACGTCGTCCGCCTCGTCCAGGTCGGCGACCACGACCGCGACCCAACGGCCTGTCCCCTCCGCCTCCCAGAGGTAGGCCAAGCGGGCACGGGCGCTGAGCGAGGCCCAGGGCTTGGGTATCTCCTCGTGTGCGGTGCGCAGCACCACGGTCTGCAGGTTGTAGGGGTCCGTCTCTCCCCAGCGGGGCGCGAACTGCTCGTACAGGGCGTCGCGGTACTTCTCGTACTGCTCCACCGTCACCGCACGCGTCCCACAGTCACCCTGACTGCTCTCTAAAACCACGACGTGGTAGCCGGGTCCGCTCTCGCCCCCGTCCCACGAGGTGTGCTCCGCCGAGAACGGGCGGAAGCACAGCTCGTCGACGAGGGCGATGTGCCGTGCGATGTTCATGTGGTCCAGTAAACCCGGCGCCACTGACAATTGGCGTGCCGTCAGGCGTCCCGCCGCCGCACGCTCCACGCCCCCGCCAGCAACGCCGCCGCGGTCCACAGCGCGGTCACCGTCAGTCCCGACCACGGCCCGAGGGTGCCGTCGTAGGTCTGGTGAATGACGATCTGCCCCGCCCTGTCCGGCAGGAAGTCCGCGACGGTGCCGGCGGCGTCGCCGATCACGAACGACACCACGAGGATGAACGGGATCAGGATGGACAGCGTGGCGACACCGCTGCGCAGCAGGGCGGTCAGGCCGGCCGCGAACAAGGCCATCAGCGTGAGGTAGATCCCGCAGCCCACGACCCCGCGCACCTGCTCGGCCACGGTGAGTCCACCGGCCGCGGAGCCGAGTCCCGCCCGTGCCACGACGAGCGCGGTGAAGGCGGTGACCAGTCCGACGAGCAGGGTCGGCACGGCGATGGCCGTCATCTTGGCGGCGAACCACCGTCCACGTCTGGGGACCGCGGCGAGCGAGAGCCGGAGCGCACCGCCGTGGTACTCCGACGACACGGCCAGCGCGCCGAAGGAGATGGCCGCGATCTGGCCCGGCAGGACGCCGGACAGCGCCATGAAGAGAGCGTCGAACTCCGGATCCGAGTCCTCGGAGACGCCGGCCACCGCGGAGAACGTGGTGGTCACGGCGAACAGTGCCAGCAGCGCTCCCGGGAGCGAGCGCAGCGTACGGATCTTGAGCCACTCCGTGTGGAGCACGGGTGCGAATGCCATGGTCAGGCCTCCTGCGGCGGCGCGGTGAACTCGGTCTCGGTCGCGGTCAGGTCCAGGTAGGCCTGCTCCAGCGTGCCTTCTTCCGCGGCGAGTTCGAGGACGGGTACGCCCGCCTGGGAGATCAGGCGGCCGATGTCGTCCACGCGCGCGTGGTGCACGGTCCAGTGCCCGTCCTCGTGCTGGACGGCATCGTGGCCGTGTCGGGCGAGGGCGGTCTTGAGGGCGGTGGCGTCCGTGGTGCGGATGCGGACGCGGGGTTCCACGCGCGCGTGGATGAACTCCCGCATCGGGGTGTCGGCCAGCAGGCGGCCCCGGCCGAGGACCACGAGGTGGTCGGCGAAGGACGCGGTCTCGTTCATGAGGTGGCTGGAGATCAGGACCGTGCGCCCCTGCCCCGCGAGACGACGCAGCAACTGGCGTATCCAGATGATGCCTTCGGGGTCGAGGCCGTTGGACGGCTCGTCGAGCATGACCACCTCTGGGTCGCCGAGGAGGGCGGCGGCGATGCCGAGCCGCTGGCGCATGCCCAGGGAGTACGTCTTCACCCGTCGGCGGGCGACCGCTGCGATCCCCGTCTCCTCCAGCACCTCGTCGACCCTGCGGTTCGGGATGCGGTTGCTCGCGGCCAGGACACGCAGATGGTCGCGAGCGGTGCGGGAGCCGTGCGCGGCCTGGGCGTCGAGCAACGCGCCCACGTGGCGCAGGGGTTCGTGGAGCGTGGCGTAGGCGCGGCCGCCGATCGTGGCGGTTCCGGAGGTCGGCCGGTCCACGCCGAGCACGAGCCGCATGGTGGTGGACTTCCCGGCGCCGTTGGGGCCGAGAAAGCCGGTGACGCGGCCGGGCTCGACGCGGAAGGTGAGGTGGTCCACGGCCCGGCGGGTGCCGTACTCCTTGGTGAGGTCTTGGACGTCGATGCTGGTCATGGCAGCAGCCTGGCCGTTCGTGCGGGGTCGGGGACTCCCCCGCCCGAGGAGATCGTCTCCCCCGTGCGGGGGAGGTCCGTTGTCAGTGGTCGCTGGCACGATGACGAAATGGTCCGCTTGCTGCGCCCGTTCGGCCGGGCGGTGACGTACACACGATTGCTGCATCTGTTCATCGCCATCGTGTGGCCGTCGATGTTGCTGTTCATCCAGGAAGCGTGGTGGACCTGGGCGTTGGCTGCGGTGCTGCTCGCCCCCGTCGGGCTGGTGCCCGCGATGCGCACTGTGGAGGGGCTGCAGGCAAGGCTGCTGCTGACCGGTCACCGGCACGACAGTGCGAGCACCGACATCGTCGTGGCGCCGTCCGCCTCCTGGAGCGACCGCGGGCGGCTCGTCGTGTGGCTGGAGGCTCGGCTCCTGCTCGGCTGCGCGACCTCGATGTTCAGCGCCCAACTACTGCTTTCCTCGGTGGACTTGGTGTCGTCGGCCCTCGGCGGCGGGGCCGAGGGGAGCGTGCTGCTCCACCTCGACGGCCACCACTGGTGGCACCTCCTGCTCGCGCCCGTGCCGCTGGTCGCGCTGGCGCTGACCGTGGTCGGCTCGGGCCGGCTCATCACCGCTGTCGCCCTCCGGCTCCTGGGCCCCTCCCCCGCCGAGCGCCTGGCCGCCCTGGAGGAGCGCACCGAGCAGCTTCTGGAGCGCACCCGCATCGCCCGCGAACTCCACGACTCCATCGGCCATGCCCTGACCGTGGCCGTGGTGCAGGCGGGTGCCGCGCGCGCGGCGGGTGACCCGGCCTTCACCGACCGGGCGTTGGACGCCATCGAGGAGACCGGCCGGGCCGCGCTGGAGGACCTGGAGCGCGTCCTCGGCGTCCTGCGCGAGTCCGAGCGCCCGGTCAGCAGCAGGCCGACGCTCACGGACGCCGACCGTCTGCTGGAGTCCGCGCGTGCCTCCGGCGCGAAGGTCGACGTCGACATGAGTGGGCCGTTGGACACGGTGCCGGGCCCGGTCTCCCGGGAGGGCTACCGCATCCTGCAGGAGTCGCTGACCAATGTGCTGCGGCACGCGGGCGCCGTCCCGGTGCGCATCCGCATCGAGGTCACGGACGGCACCCTCGGTCTGCAGGTCCGCAATCCGCTCACCGCCGACATACCCGGGCCCGGCAGAGGCAGCGGCTTGCGCGGGATACGCGAGCGCGCGGCCCTGCTGGGCGGACGCGCGCGGACCGGCCCCGACGCAGGTGACTGGCAGGTACATGTGGAGCTCCCGCTCGGTTGATCTACGCTGACCGGATGCCGGTCACCGTTCTCCTCGTCGACGACGAACCCCTCGTACGCGCCGGTCTGCGGGCGGTGTTGGAGGCGCAGCCCGACATCGAGGTCGTCGGGGAGGCGGCCGACGGGGCGGCGGTGATTCCGCTGGTGCGGCAGCTGCGGCCGGACGTGGTCGCCATGGATGTGCGGATGCCGCTGCTGGACGGGATCGAGGCCACGCGCGCGGTGCTGCGGACGGTCGACGATCCGCCGAAGATCGTCGTCATCACGACCTTCGAGAACGACGAGTACGTGTACGAGGCGCTGCGGGCCGGTGCCGACGGCTTCCTGCTGAAGCGGGCCCGGCCGGCCGAGATCGTGCACGCGGTGCGGCTGGTGGCCGAGGGCGAGTCGCTGCTGTTCCCCGCCTCGGTGCGGCAGCTCGCCGCGCAGTACGGCGACGACGGCGGGAACCGGGCGGCGCGCGCCGTACTGGAGCGGGCGCGGCTGACCGAGCGGGAGGCCGAGGTGCTGCGGCTGATGGCGCGCGGTCTGTCGAACGCGGAGATCGCCGCCCGGCTGGTCGTCGGCACGGAGACGGTGAAGTCGCATGTGAGCGCCGTCCTGGCGAAGCTCGGGGCGCGGGATCGCACGCAGGCGGTGATCACGGCGTACGAGTCGGGGTTCGTGGCGCCGGGGTGACCCTGGCCGGCGGGGTGAGCAGCAGGGCCCGACGGCCGGTTCGACGGTCTCGGTGAACGGACCGGTCAGTAGGCCGACAGGTGCCCACCCCTCGCCCGCGCCCGTCCCGGCGAGTAGCATCCGGCCAACATGCGCACGAGCTGGGAGGACGGACGTTGGGGCAGCTGACCGGCGGGGATCCCTCGCTGTTGCGAAGGATCAATTCCGCGGTGGTGCTGCACGCGCTGCGTGCCACGGACGCCGCGACGCTGACGGAGATCACCCGGGTCACCGGGCTGTCCCGCCCGACCGTCGAGGGCGTGGTCGAGGGCCTCATCGAGGCGGGTTACGTCGTCGAGAAGGCCGCCGACGAGAGTGTCGTCCGGCGGCAGGGGCGGCCCGCGCGGCGGTTCCGGTTCCGGGCCGAGGCCGGTCATCTGCTGGGCGTGGACATCGGGTCGCATCGGGTCGCCGCGCTCCTCGCCGACCTGGACGGCAGGGTGCTCGGCTCCATCACGAAGGACGTCGACGAGACGGCTCCGGCCGACGAGCGGCTCGAACGGCTGCGTACGGCGGTCGCCGAACTGCTGCGCCGGGCCGGTGTCGCACGCAGCTCGCTGCGGGCCGTGGGCGTCGCGACGCCGGGCATCGTCGAGGCGGACGGCACCGTGCGGCTCGGCGCCGCGCTGCCCGAGTGGACGGGGCTGCGCCTGGGCGAGCGGCTGAGCCGGTCCTTCAAGTGCCCGGTCCTGGTGGAGAACGACGCCAACGCGGCGGCGGTGGCCGAGCACTGGAAGGGATCGGCCACCGAGTCCGACGACGTCGTGTTCGTGCTGGCCGGGCTGAGTCCGGGTGCCGGGGCGCTGATCGGCGGGCAGTTGCACCGGGGCTTCGGCGGGGCGGCCGGCGAGATCGGCGCGTTGCATCTGCTGGGCCGGGAGGCGACTCCGGAGACGCTGCTGTCCACCACGGACGAGCCGCTGCGGCCCCTCGACGAGCACGCCGTGGCCGAGGTCTTCGCGCAGGCCCGAGAGGGCGACCAGGGGGCCCGCGCGGCCGTCGACCGCTTCATCCAGCGCCTCGTCCACGACGTGGCCGCCCTGGTCCTCGCGCTCGACCCCGAGCTGGTGGTCATCGGCGGCTGGGCGGCCGGACTGGACGGCGTACTGGAGCCCCTGCGGCGCGAGCTGGCCCGCTACTGCCTGCGCCCGCCGAAGGTCGCCCTGTCCCTGCTCGGCGAGGCGGCGGTGGCGACGGGCGCGCTGCGGCTGGCCCTGGACCATGTGGAGGAGCAGCTGTTCGCGGTGGAGGGGACGGTGACGGGGCGGCGCTGACGCGCTCGGCGGTCAGCCGCCGGTTCGCCCCGATGCAGTGAGTGTCCGGTGTGCTGGTGAACGCGTCGCGCCCCGGAGCGGCTCCGGGGCGCGAGGCAGGTGCTGGTACGGCGGTCAGGACGCCCGGCGTTCCGGGTCCTGGTGGATCTCCACGCCGCCGGAGTCGCCGAAGGTCAGCCGGCACGTGTCCGCGCGGTACGTGGCGACGGAGAGCGCCGCGGCGCGGCCCCCGGCGATGTAGCGGGTGGTCACGACGAGGACGGGCGCCCCTGGCAGACGGTCCAGCTCCTTGGCGTCGTCCGCGCGGGCCGAGCCGAGCTCGACGGCGTTCTCCTGGCCCTCCAGTTCCCGGCGCTGCAGCTCGCGCAGCACGGCACGCGCGCGTGCCGCTCCGGACGGAGTGTCGATGGCGGAGAGGTCGGGCACCGACGACTGCGGAATGTACAGCAGCTCGGCGGCGACGGGCTGCCCGTGCGTCACGCGGGAGCGGCGCACGATGTGCACGGGCTCGTCCCGGCCGCTCTCCAGGGCGTCGGCGACGGACGCGGGCGGAACCGCCAGGGTGCAGTCCACAGGCTGCCAGACGTCGTCGGCCGCACCCGGCCAGGCGTGCTGCTCGGTGCCGACGGCCACGCCCACGCGCGGCGGCGCGACGGTCGTACCCACGCCGCGGCGGCGCTGCAGCCTGCCTTCCAGTTCGAGCTGTTCCAGTGCCTGGCGGAGCGTGGCCCGGGCGACGCCGAAGCGGGCGGCCAGGTCGCGCTCGTTGGGCAGGATCTCGCCTACGGAGAACTCGGATTCCAGTGCCTCACTGAGCACGGTCCTCAGGTGCCAGTACTTCGGTTCCGGCACCGATTCCAGCTGCGTGGTCCCCACCCTGTCCTCCGCAATCGCCGTGGCCCATCGGCGTTTTAGCGCCCTTGTTTATTAAAGGTTGTTTCACTTCTCTGCGACCATAGGGCGGCCCTGAAGCTTGGTCAAGACCAATAGCCGGGAACGCTCACGGGAGTGGCATGCGCTGCCACATCCGTGATGCGGCGGCGAGATCTAGGCCGTTGCCAGCGACGTCAGTTTGTCGGGGTTGCGGATGATGTAGACCGACTGGATCCGCCCGTCCAGGACATCCAGCTGGAAGACGCTGTCGGGCTTGTCGCCGGAGCGCACCAGTACCGCGGGGCCACCGTTGAGTTCCAGGAACCGGAAGGACAGGTCCGGGACACCCTTCCTGGTGACGCCGACGAGGAAGCGTCCCACCTTGTCGGCCGTCTCCAGGACCCGCACCGGCGCCTTGGCCTTTCCGCCGCTGTCGCCGACGAGGCGGACGTCCGGGGCCAGCAGGGACATCAGCCCGTCCAGGTCCCCCTCTGCCGCCGCGGCCAGGAACCGTTCGGTCAGATCGCGCCGCTGGACGGGGTCGACCTCGTAGCGCGGCCGCCGCTCGTCGACGTGGTTGCGGGCCCGCCCCGCCAGCTGCCGCACCGCCGCCTCGCCCCGGTCGAGCATGGCGGCGATCTCGGCGTACGGATACCCGAAGGCCTCCCTGAGGACGAACACCGCCCGCTCCAGCGGCGACAGCGACTCCAGGACGACGAGGACGGCGAGGGAGACGGAGTCGGCGAGGACGGCCCGCTCCGCACTGTCCGGGACGGTGTGCCCGAAGTCGGTGACGTACGGCTCCGGCAGCCAGGGGCCGACATAGGTCTCGCCCCGGGCCTTGACCTGGCGCAGCCGGTCGATGGCGAGGCGGGTGGTGATGCGCACCAGATAACCGCGCGGTTCGCGCACCTCCGACCGGTCGGCGCCGGACCAGCGCAACCATGCCTCCTGCACCACGTCCTCCGCGTCGGCCACGCGGCCGAGCATGCGGTAGGCGACCCCCAGGAGAACGGGGCGGTGCTCTTCGAAGACGTCGGTCTCGATGTCGGTGGTCACCTCACCATCCCAGCCGACGCGTCCGGCTGTGTCCAGGCGAAATCGGCGCCACCGGGCATGACGGGTCAACTTCGCGATGCGCTGGACGCGTTGAGGGGTCATCCGTCTTCCAGGTCGGCGGACGCCAGGGGCTACCCGCCGGTAGTAATTGCTGACAAGCTGTCTACGCCGTCCGTCAGCGTGTCCCAGACGAGGAGCACCCCCATGTCCGCCACCGTCTCCTTCGACGTCCCCTCTCCCCGCGGCCCGCAGAGCGTGAGCGTCGACTACGCGCGCGTGGGGCGTGGTGAACCACTGCTCCTGCTGCACGGCATCGGTCACCACCGGCAGGTGTGGGACCCGGTGGTGGACATCCTGGCGGCCGAGCGTGACGTGATCTCCGTCGACCTGCCCGGGTTCGGCACTTCTCCGGGCCTGCCGGACAGCCTCAGCTACGACCTGGCCACGACGACGGCCGTGTTCGCGGCCTTCTGCGAGGCCGTGGAACTCGACCGGCCGCATGTCGTGGGCAACTCCCTGGGCGGACTCATCGCGCTGGAGCTCGGCCGGGAGAAGCTCGCACGGTCCGTCACCGCGCTGTCACCGGCCGGGTTCTGGTCCGAGGCCGAGCGACGCTATGCCTTCGGTGTACTGCTCGCGATGCGGCACATCTCCCGGCTGCTGCCGCTGCCGCTGGTGGAGCAGCTGTCCCGGTCGGCGGCCGGTCGTACGGTCCTGACGAGCTCGATATACGCCCGCCCGGGCCGCCGTTCACCCGAGGCCGTGATCGCCGAGACCCTCGCGCTGGCGCGGGCCACGGGCTTCGACCAGACCCTCCGGGCCGGCCGGACCATCCGGTTCGCCGACGACATCCCCGGCATCCCGGTCACCGTGGCGTGGGGCAGCAGGGACCGGCTGCTCGTGCGCCGGCAAGGGGTGCGCGCCAAGCAGATCATTCCCCGGGCCCGTCTCGTCAGGCTGCCCGGCTGCGGCCACTGCCCGATGAACGACGACCCGGCCCTGGTCGCGCGCGTCATCCTCGACGGCAGCCGCTGACCCGCGCGGGGCACGCGTCAACGCGCCGGAGCCCAGGGCGACTCCGGCGCCGACGAGTGCGCTGCCCAGAGCCTGGACGGCGCCGTAGGAGCCCGTTCCGACGAGCGGGGCGGTGCAGGCGGCGGCGACCGGGATGAGGCCGGAGAAGAGCGTGGCGCGCTCGGCTCCGATCCGCTGCATGCCGATGTACCAGCACACGAAGCCGACGACGGTCACGACCACCGCCTGCCACAGCAGCGCGACGGTCTCGGCGGCGTCGGGGCGCCGCAGCCACGCGGTGCCGTCCAGCAGCAGCCCGGCCGCCGCGGACTCCCCGGCGGCGATCCCGCACACGGTGGCGGACAGCAGCCGCGGTCCCAGGGGCCGCAGCACGGGCACGGCGAGGACCGCGAAGCCGACCTCGCCCACCAGAGCGCACGCGGAGAAGGCGATGCCTGTGCCGTCCGCGCGGCCCCAGCCCTGGACCGCGAACGCGCCCGCCGCCACGATCAACGCCCCGTACAGGACGGTGCGTTGGGGGCGGCGTCCGTCCAGCAGGGGGACGACCACGGCCACGACCACGGGTGCACAGCCGACGAAGACACCGGGCACCGCCGGTTCGGCCGTGCGCTCGGCGGCGATGACGGCGAGGTTGAAGCCGACCATGCCGACGGCCGCCAGCACCGCGAGGCGGGCCCACTGACCGGCGGCGAGTGCCCGCAGCCGGGCCGTGGCGTCCCGCCCCGCCAGCGGGACGAGCAGGAGACAGGCGAGGCCGTAGCGCAGGGACTGGCCGCCTGCGTACGGGTAGTCGCCGAGGAGGCTGTTGGCGGTGAAGGACCCTCCGACGAGGACACAGGCGAGCGCGGCGAGCAGAGCACCGCGCATGGTGGTGGCGTTCATGGCAGCGACGCTAGGAAGCGCCGCGGTCCGGATTAAGGTCCACTTTCATGACTCCATCGGAGACCAATTCCGCCGGAGGGCCGGCGCGGTCCGCCGCGGCGCCGTCGGCGACGGATCCCCCGGGGCAGGTGAGGACCACCGCGAGGTCGCCCGCGAGCGATCCCACGGGGCATACGGAGCGCACGGCAGGGGTGTCCGCGGGCGACGCCGAGCGTCATGTGTCCTCGCCCGCCTGGGAGTTGCTCCTGCCTGCCGCGTCGGCGCCTGCACGCGCGCGTGGGCGTTCCCTGCAGGCGGCGTTGCGTGAGGCGGTGCGGTCGGGGCGGCTCGCGCCGGGTACGCGGCTGCCGTCGAGCCGGGGTCTCGCCGCCGACCTCGGTGTGTCACGCGGGCTGGTCACCGAGGCGTACGAGCAGTTGACGGCGGAGGGCTATCTGCGCAGCGGCCGGGGTGCCGGGACCTGGGTGGGCGATGCCGTACGGGCCGCCCGGCCACGCGCGCGTGACCTTGCTCCGCGCTCCACGGACGCCGGCGCCGACTTCGTACCCGGGTCGCCGGACGTGTCGCTGTTCCCGCGTGCCGCGTGGGCGGCGGCCCAGCGCGGGGTGCTGGCCGAGCTGCCGCACCACGAGCTCGGCTATCCCGATCCGCGCGGGCTGCCGCGGCTGCGTACGGCACTCGCCGAACTGCTCGCTCGCCGGCGCGGCGTCGTCGCGGACCCCGAGCGCATCGTGGTCGTCTCCGGCGTGGCGCAGGCGACGACGCTGCTCGGCTTCGTGCTGCACGCGCGCGGGATGCTCGAAGTCGGAGTCGAGGCCCCCGGAAGCCCGCAGCACGACGCCCTCTACGCCGCCGCCGGGGTCACCACCCTGCCGCTGCCGCTGGATGACGAGGGGCTCGCCATGGGCCCACTGCGGGAGTCCGGCGTACGGTCCGTCGTCACGACACCGGCCCACCAGTTCCCCACCGGCATCGCCTACTCCGCGCGGCGCCGCACCGAGCTGCTCGCCTGGGCACGGTCCGTCGAGGGCTTCGTCCTCGAGGACGACTACGACGGCGACTTCCGGTACGACCGCGCCCCCGTCGGTGCGCTCCAGGGGCTCGACCCGGAACGCGTCGCGTATGCGGGGTCGGTCAGCAAGTCCCTCGCCCCGGGCCTGCGGCTCGGCTGGCTGCTCGTACCGGAGTCACTGGCCGAGGACGTCGTCGAGCGCAAACGGACGATGGATCTCGGTCATCCGACCCTGGATCAGGCGCTGTTCGCCCGGTTCCTGGACCGTGGTGACTACGACCGCCAGCTGCGCCGCTGCCAGCGCGCGTACCGGGAGCGTCGCGACACCCTCGTCGCCGCTCTGGAGGAGCACTTTCCGGGCGCGGAGGTGACCGGGATCGCCGCGGGGCTGCACGTCATCGCCGCACTGCCGGAAAGGTACGGACCCCAGGAGCGGTTCCTCTCGCGCGCGGCCGCGGCCGGTGTGGCGGTGCGCCCCCTGACGGACTACGCACACGCGCGTGCCGGTGACAGCGGCCGGCCCGGCGTGCGGCTGGTCCTGGGATACGCGCACCTGTCGCCCACACGGATCCGGGCGGGCATACGGCTGATGGCCGAGGCGGTCTCCGGCCGGGGCACTTCGGCTACCGGTAGGTGACCGGAACCGTACGTCTGCCTGTCGCCCGCATGGCTGCCCGGGTTCCTTGCCGATGCGGTCAGTTGTTCACTTGTGGTTTCCGTGTGCGCTGCGGCGCACCAGTAGTTGTGGCACTGCACATTGGCCGGATCCCGCCCCTGGAGGCCTCCATGTCACACCGTCCGTTCCCGGGCCGTCGCAGCGTTCTGCGCGGCTCGCTCGCCGCCTCGGCGGCGCTCACCCTGCCCACGGCGCTCGGCTCCGCACCGGCGTTCGCCCTGTCGGGTCGTCCCAAGGCGGGGTGGGGAGTGCA
The DNA here is from genome assembly GCF_041052385.1 of Streptomyces sp. R28. Lineage (GTDB taxonomy): Bacteria > Actinomycetota > Actinomycetes > Streptomycetales > Streptomycetaceae > Streptomyces. The sequence goes on from NZ_CP163439.1 coordinate 1,563,585, forward strand.
GGCGGGAGACGTGACCTGCGACTCGGGGCTGGTGTGGGTGCGGTCGGACCGGCCGGCCCGGATGATCGTCGAGACGTCCGCGACCGAGTCGTTCCGCAGCACGCGCAGATGGCAGGGCCCGCTGCTCGGCGCCGGCACGGACTTCACCGGCACGACCCGGCTGCGCGGTCTGCCGTCCGGCGAGCAGATCCACTACCGCGTACTGCTCGCCGACCCGGACGACCCGCGCCGCACCGGCGAGCCGGTCACCGGCACCTTCCGTACGCCCTCCGCGCGGCGGCGTGACGGCGTGCGCTTCGTGTGGTCGGGCGACCTGGCCGGGCAGGGCTGGGGCATCAACCCGGACTTCGGCGGCTACCGGATCTACGACGCGATGGCCGCGCTGGACCCGGACTTCTTCCTCTGCAGCGGCGACAACATCTACGCCGACGGCCCGATCTCGGCCGCCGTCACCCTGCCCGACGGCAGCACCTGGCGGAACATCACCACCGAGGAGAAGTCCAAGGTCGCCGAGACGCTGACCGAGTTCCGCGGCAACTTCCGCTACAACCTGCTGGACGAGAACCTCAAGCGGTTCAACGCCCAGGTCCCGTCCGTCATCCAGTGGGACGACCACGAGGTGACCAACAACTGGTACCCGGGTGAGATCCTCGGCGACGCCCGCTACACGGAGAAGAACGTCGACGTCCTGGCCGCTCGCGCCCGGCAGGCGTTCTCGGAGTACTTCCCCCTCTCGACCTTGCGCCGCCCTGATGGCCGCGTGTACCGGGTGATCCATCAGGGTCCGCTGCTGGACGTGTTCGTGCTGGACATGCGGACCTACCGCAACGCCAACTCGACGGACGGCCAGGCCACCGACGCGCAGGGCATCCTCGGCGCCGAGCAGCTGGACTGGCTCGAGCGCGAACTGTCCCGCTCCCGTGCGGTGTGGAAGGTGATCGCCTCCGACATGCCGCTCGGCCTGGTGGTACCGGACACCACCGACGGCAAGCCGAACATCGAGGCCGTCGCACAGGGCGACCCGGGGGCTCCGCTGGGGCGTGAGCTGCAGATCGCCGAGCTGCTGCGGTTCATCAAGCACCGCGGGATCACGGGCACGGTGTGGCTGACCGCGGACGTGCACTACACCTCGGCCCAGCACTACCAGCCGTCGCGGGCGGCCTTCACCGACTTCGAGCCGTTCTGGGAGTTCGTCTCCGGCCCGCTCAACGCGGGCGCGTTCCCGGCGAACACCCTGGACAACACCTTCGGCCCGGAGCGGGTGTTCATCAAGGCGCCGAAGACGGCGAACGTCTCGCCCGCCGGGGGCTACCAGTTCTTCGGCGAGGTCGACATCGACGGCGGCAGCGGCGAGCTGACGGTGCGCCTGCGCGAGTCGGACGGCACCGTGCTGTTCACGCAGGTTCTGCAGCCGGGCCGGGTCGGTCAGTGATTCCCGTAGCCTGAAACCCGTGCCGCGCACCGGTGTCATCCCCCGGTGTGCGGCACGGTCGTACCGGCCGTTGGGTGACGTCGGCGAACTCTCGCTCCCGCACCGGGTTTTCGCAGGTCAGGACCGATTGTCAGTGGTCGCCTCTACGGTTTTTCCATGACGCGATCTCTACAGGCCGTGGCCTATTGCCGACCCTCCGTGCTGGAGTCCGCGGTGGACGGACAGCGCTTGGGGCTCGAGACCTCACGCGGTGCGACGCCCTCGGGCGTCGAGGACCATCCGAGGTTCTTCGCAGGCTTCCTGACGTCTCCTCAGGTGGCCTCGGCCGGCTTGCTCGCGGTGGCCGACGTGGCGGCCGCGCGCTACTACCAGCGGCAGCTGCGCGCCTCCCTCGACCCGGTGGTGACGGGAAACGGCGACCGGCTGCGCTTCGAGTCCTTCTCGGGCTGCTGCGGGGTGTACGCCCGCCTGGACGTGCTGGAGGCGGGCCTCGACGGCGGCGAGGTGGGGCACGGCACGACGAACGTCGACGTCAACAACCCCCTGCGCGAGGCCCTGTCCAGGATCGGCGCGGACGATCCGCTGCATCTGCGGGTGGGGCCGGAGGAGTTGGCCGTGACCACGCTGGACGGTCCGGTCGTGGAGAAGAAGGTGCCGCTCCCGGACCGCTGGCTGCGGGGCTTCGCGGAGGCCCAGGTGACAGCGGCCCGGTTCGATCTGCGGGCCGAGCTGCCGGCCGCCGAGGCCGTTCGGTTCCTGCGTGCGCTGCCGCGCGGTGGGGCGCGCGGCGCTTCGGTGGGCGCGCGGTGGGTGGTGCCCTCGGGGAGCGGGCTGCGGCCGACCACGCGCGCGGTGCCCGGTGCGGTGTGCCTGCCCGGCCCGGAGCGACTGATCGTGCTCCAGCGGGTGCTGCGCCATGCCACGGCCCTGCGGGTGTACGGCCCCGCGGTGACCGGCGGGGGCGCCGCGACGGCCAGTGCCTGGGAGGCGGTCCTGCCCGGTATGCGGCTGACCCTGACGCTGTCGCCGGACGCCTCGCGCGGCTTCTCCGGTGAGGGCGGCGTCCTCGACGCGCTCGCCACCGACGAAGCCGCCGAGGACGCGGAGCTGGTCGCGGTGCTGCTGGCCTGGGAGCCCCGCATCGACGTCGCCGACCTGTCCGCCGCCTCGGGCCTCACGCCCGAGCGGGTGCGGGCGGCGCTGATCCGCCTGGGTACGTCGGGGCGGGTCGGGTACGACACGGCGGAGGCGGCCTACTTCCACCGGGAGCTGCCCTACGACGCCGAGCGCGTGGAGCGCCACAATCCACGGTTGCGCTCGGCCCGCGCGCTGGTGTCGGCGGACGCGGTCGCGCTGGACGGCGCCATGGGGACGGTGACGGCCGAGGACGGCCATGTGCACCGGGTGCGCGACGAGGCGGGCGTGCTCAGCTGCAGCTGTCTGTGGTGGGCGAAGTACCGGGGCGGGCGCGGGCCGTGCAAGCACGCGCTGGCGGTGCGGATGGTGCGGCGAGGCATCGCTTCGGCGCAGGCGGACATGGCACGGGTCGGCGGGGGTGCGCGATGAGTTCACTGATGGACGCGGTACGGGCCGGGCGGACGGCCGACGCGGTGAGTCTGCTGGACGGGATGACGGACGCTGAACGGCGGGGGGTCTTCCCCGAGTTGAGGGCACTGCGCAAGGAGCTGCGGGCGGATCAGTGGACGGCGCAGTCCCGCCGCGCCTATCCGACCCTGCATGCGGCGGGGGCGGCGTGCCAGACCGGTGCGGCCGGCGTGGCGAGTTGGCTGGCGGCCTCCGACATGCGCTGGTGGCCCGCGTCACCGGGAGTGCTGATCGACGTCCTGGGGGACCGGGCACCCGGCTGGCTCGCCGACGTGGCGCACCGGATCGCCGAGCGGCCGGTCGGTGCGCGGGTGCCGTATGAGCTGATGGCGGGCCTGGTGCGGCTTTCCGGCTGCCCGGTGCCGACGACCGAGGCCTACGTCCAGGGGTGGGTGGAGCACATCGGCCATGTCTGGCAGCGCGGCGACACGGTCCTGGACCGGCTGCGCAAGGACCCGCACCTCGGGCAGCTCGCGGCCGCGCTCTTCGAGACGAACGACATCGGCAGCCGTCTGGCATGGGCCCCGACCGAGGGTCCGGACAGCTGGACCGAGGCGCTCGCGCGGCTCACCGCCGAGGGAGCCCTGGACCGGAAGGCGACGGTCGACGCATGCCTGGCCCGGCTGCTGCGGGGCGGTCCGGCGGCCGACCACCGGGTGTTCCTGCGCATGCTCCAGGCATTCGCGCTCACCCGGGACGAGGAGCGGGAGCACACGGCAGACTGGCTGGCACTGGCCTGCGACGCCGCATCCGTCGTGGCCGCGCACGCCCAGTCGGTGCTCGCGTCACTGGCCCTGGACGGTGAACTGACCACGCACCAGGTGGTCGAGATGTCGGGCGCCGTCCTCTTCCGCGCCGAGAAGAAGCTCGTGCGCGCCCAGCTCGTGCTGTTGGGCAAGGTGATCGCCCGCGATCCGTTCGCCGCCGAGGAACTGCTGCCCGCCGCCGCTCAGGCCTTCGGGCACGAGGACTCGGACGTGCAGGAGCGAGCGCTCAAGTTGGTGGAGCGGCATGTCGGCAAGGTGCAGGGCGCGGACGCGCACAACGAACTCGCGTCGGCCGCCGAGCAGTTGATTCCGGTGCTGCGAGCGCGGGCGGCCCGGAGCCTGGGGGTGGCGCCGGCGTCCCTGGAGCCGGTGCCGTACGAGGAGGTGCTGCCGCCCGCACCCGAGCCGGTGCGGATCGCGCCGGCGCCGGAGTCGGTGGCCGAACTCGCCGAAGAGGTCGGTGCACTGCTGGCGTCGGGCGCGGACGTGGCGACGTTCGAGCGCACGCTGGACGGTTTGGTGCGCCATGCGCACCAGGACAGGGACGCTCTGGTGGAGGCGCTCGGCCCCGTCGCGGCGCGCCTGTGGTGGGTCACCGCGGAGTCCCCGCAGATCCGGCCGAGCGACTACTTCGGCAACCGGCCGCACAGCCTGGAGCTCCTGCTCGCGACGTTGCTCGACAAGGTTCCCACCGCCGCTCTCCACGCCGCGGTCCAGCACGGGACGTCGGGGTTCGAGTGCGTCCACGGCGCCCTCGCTCGTGCCTTCAACGCCCGTATCTGGGAGGTGGCGTACCGGATCCGTACGGAACCGCTGCCGTTCCTGCTCTCCACTCCCACCTGGGGCACGGGCCTGCTGGAACCGGACGAGCTCGTGAGTCGCCTCGCCGAGTACCGGCGCCGTGGCGCGCGGGTCTCGGCGGCCGACTTCGCGCAGGCACTGCTGCGGGTGCGGCGCGAGGACCGTACTGCGGCCGCAGCGGCAGCGTCCCGTGCGGCAGCGCTCGGCACCGTCGAAGGGACACGGCTCGCGAGGTGGCTCACCGCCCGGGCCCCGGCCCTGCCCGCCGCGAGACGGCGGGCGGCCGGTCCGCGCATCCTGCTGGAGTTCGGTGAGATCCCGGAGGTGCAGGAGGACTTCCCGGCGGAGTTCCGGCCGCTCGGCCGTCCGATGAGCGTCCACCCGGAGCGCCGGCACTGCTACCACTGGGAGGACTCCATACATCAGCACTGGCTCGCCCTCCTGCCCGAGCGGCGTGAACTCGTCGCGGCCAGGCTGCTGCGCGACCTGTCCACGGTCGCCGTGGACGACACCAGGGGTGCCGCCGCGATCCTCCCGCTGCTCGCCGAGTCCGGCGGCGAGGCGGGTGAGGCCGTACACCTGGCCGTGGCGTACGGGCTCGGTGCGCGGCATCCGGAGGACCGGCTCGCCGCCGTGGACGCCCTGCTGGTGCTGGCTGCGCGCGGGCAACTCGACGCGGACCGGCTGGGCGCGGATCTCGGGAAGTTGGTGCGGCGCGGGGCCGTGAAGACGTCGCGGCTCGTGGAGTCGGCGCGGACGGCAGCGGCCACGGGGGCCAATGCCACCATATGGGGGATGCTCCGGCACACCCTGCCCGTCCTGCTCGCCGATCTCGCGACCGCGGGGACGGCCGCGCCGGCCCGGGGACTCGCGGACCTTCTGGCCGTGGCCGCGGAGTGCGCCGAGCGAACGGGGGCACGCGAGGAACTGCCGCACCTGGCGCGGACGGCGGACCGCCGCGGCTCGTCCCGGCTCGCGGCCCAGGCCCGGCGGCTGCGCAGCGCGCTGGCGGAGCCGGTGGGCCGCCTGACGGGGCATGGCGCCGCCCCGGTCGGTACCGCAACCTGATTGAAAGATTCACAAACCAGGCATAAGGGTTCTTTACCGCCCGGTCACAAAGCGTTCGTGATCACGCAACACCGTTCCTTCACAGTGGGTGCATGAGTCGAGACATGTCTGATGTGAAGCGTGCGAAGCACGGACGTCCTGTACACCACTGGCGGCGTGACGTCATCGAACTCGCCGCGCTCTTCACGGCGGTGGCGGTGGCCGACGCGGTGGCGAACCTGATCGGGCACGGCCCCGACGGGCCGGCGGTGCTGCTGGTCTCGGCGGCCGTGCTGGCCGCCACGGTGGGGTTCCACACATGGTGGGCACGCCGCCACGGTCACGCACCGCCGACAGGCGATACCGGTGCCCGGCCGCGCTCCGAGGAGCGGGCCGGGCAGTCGGACGCCGGACGGCCGGACCAGTCGGACCAGTCGCAGGACGCGGCCGCGACGGTGCCCGGGGAGAGCGCGCTGTGGCGGATGCGGACGACGGTGAAGGACGAACCGGGATCGCTGGCCGCACTGTGCACGACGCTCGCCGAGCTGCGGGTGGACATCCTGAGCCTGCAGACGCATCCGCTGGCCGAGGGCACGGTGGACGAGTTCCTGCTGCGTGCGCCCGGCGGGCTCGCGGCGGCGGAGATCACCCGGGCGGTCTCGGTGGCCGGCGGTGCCGGCACCTGGATCGAGCGGGCCGACGCCCACGACCTGGTGGACGCGCCGACCCGGGTGCTCGGCCTCGCCACCCGTACCGCCCTGGACGCGGCGGAACTCCCGCTGGCGCTGCGGCAGTTGCTGGGCCGCTGCACCATCCGGTCGCTGCCCGCCGTGCCGGCCGGCGGCGGCCGGGGACCGGAGCCGGTACCGATGGAAGGAGTTCTGGAGGACACCGTGATGCGGCTGCGGGCGCCGGAAGGTGGAGTGATCACTGTGGAGCGGCCGTATCTGCCGTTCACGCCGACCGAGTTCGCGCGGGCGCGGGCGCTGGTGGAACTGGACGCGCGGCTCGGCCCGCGCGTGCCGGGCAGCCAGGACGTGCTGACGCTGCCGGAGGGCAACGACATCACCGTGCGGCGGGCGGACATCGGCGACCTTCGGGCCGCCAGGGAGATGCACGAGCGGTGCTCGGCACGGACGCTCGGGATGCGGTACCACGGGCCGGTCGGCGATGCCGACCGCTATCTCAACCATCTGCTCAGTCCGCGGTTCGGGCGGACGCTCGCCGTGCAGACCGCGTCGGGGCGCATCGTCGGGCTCGGTCATCTGCTGTGGGACGGTGACGAGACGGAGGTCGCGCTGCTCGTCGAGGACGAGTGGCAGCAGCGCGGCATCGGCAGTGAGTTGCTCGGCAGGTTGGTGGCAATGGCGGTCGAGGCGCGCTGCGAGAGTGTGTACGCCGTGACGCAATCGTCCAACACCGGGATGGTCGCCGCGATGCGCGGCCTGGGGCTCCCCCTCGACTATCAGATCGAGGAGGGGACCCTGGTCATCACGGCCCGGCTGGACGCTCCGCTGGACGAGGCGGTCATCGGCCGGCTGTCGAGTGCGGGCGAGCTGGGGAAGGCCTGAGCGCGTAGGGGCTATGGCCGACCGGCGACCGCGGGTGTGTTGTGGCTGGTCGCGCCCCGCGGCGGAGCCGCATCTCGATGCGGCTCCGCGCCCCTGTCGGGGCGCCCCAGTGCGCGATCCAGATCCGCCCACAGGTCGTCGACGTCCTCCAGGCCCACCGACATCCGCAGCAACCGGTCGCTCACACCGGCACCCCGGCGCTCGCCCTCGTCCACGATGCGGTGGCTGATGGACGCCGGGTGCTGGATCAGGGTGTCGACGCTGCCGAGGCTGACGGCGGGGGTGATCAGGCGGACGCCGGCGATGACGTCGTGCGGGTCGTCATGGACCTCGAAGGCGATCATGGCGCCGCCGATGCGCGGGTAGTGGACGCGGGCGACGCGCGGGTCGGCGGCGAGGCGGCGGGCGAGTTCGGCGGCGGTCGCGGAGGCGGCCCGTACCCGGACGGGGAGGGTGGCCAGGCCGCGCAGCAGCAAATAGCCGGCCAGCGGATGCAGGACGCCGCCCGTGGCGAACCGTATCTGGCGCAGTCGTCCGGCGAACTCCTCGTCGCAGGCCACCACGCCCGCCATCACGTCCCCGTGTCCGCCGAGGTACTTGGTGGCGCTGTGCAGCACCAGCCGGGCGCCCTGTTCGGCGGGGCGCTGGAGCACGGGCGTGGCGAAGGTGTTGTCCGCGAGCAGCGGGACCGAGCCGCAGGCATGGGCCACCGCCCGCAGGTCCACCTCGGCGAGCGTGGGGTTCGCCGGGGACTCGACCATCACCAGGCCGGTGTCCGGACGCAGCGCCTCCGCGATCCCGGCGGGGTCGGTCCAGGTCACCTCCGAGCCCAGCAGCCCGGCGGTCAGCAGGTGGTCGCTGCAGCCGTACAGCGGACGTACGGCGACGACGTGGCGCAGGCCCATCGACGCCCGTACGAGAAGAACCGCGCTCAGCGCCGCCATCCCGCTGGCGAAGGCGACCGCCGCCTCGGTGCCCTCGAGGCGGGCCAGGGCGGTCTCGAAGCGGGCGACGGTCGGATTGCCGAGGCGGCGTAGACGGGCGGGCCGTCCGGCTCCGCGCCGGTCGTGGCGAAGGCGTCGATGCGGGCGGCCTCGCCACGGCTGTCGTAGGAGGGGTAGGTGGTCGACAGGTCGATCGGCGGGGCGTGCAGTCCCTGCCGCGCGAGGTCGTCGCGGCCCGCGTGCACGGCCTCGGTGGCAAGGGCTCTCGGTGCGGTGCGTACGTCGTCGTACCCGTGCATACCGTCGTATGCCTCTCTGCTCGCTGAGTCCATGGGCGGAAGACTGAACACCGGCCGGGTCGCGGCGGCGAAACCCCGTGTTACGTTCGGCCAATGGCTGAATCCGTCGCACTGGATCCGGTCGACCTGCATCTGCTGCGGCTTCTGCAGAACGACGCCCGGACCACCTACCGCGATCTCGCCGCGCAGGTCGGGGTCGCGCCGTCGACCTGCCTGGACCGGGTGACGCGGCTGCGCCGCGCGGGCGTGATCCTCGGCCATCAGCTCCGGCTGGACCCGGGCAAGCTCGGCCGAGGGCTTGAGGCGCTGCTGTCGGTGCAGGTCAGGCCGCATCGGCGGGAGCTGGTGGGGCCGTTCGTGGAGCGGATCCGGGCGCTGCCCGAGTCGCGGACCGTCTTCCATCTCACCGGGCCGGACGACTATCTCGTCCATGTCGCGGTCGCGGACATGGCCGATCTCCAGCGGCTGGTGCTGGACGGGTTCACGTCCCGGCGTGAAGTGGCGCGTGTGGAGACGCGGTTGATCTTCCAGCAGTGGGACTGCGGGCCGCTGCTGCCACCCGACCCGCCGGGAAACACGCCCTCAGCGAAATCGGGCTGACTCAGGGCAAGGGCCGGTGAAACGGGGCTGACGCGGCAGCGGTCGCCGTATGAGGATGGACCGCATGTCAGAGACCAACAGCCCGCTGCCCCGTGAGGTCGCCGACGCCTACGTCGACGAGTTCATCGCCCTCGACCCGGTCACCGGTACGTATCTCGGCGTGAAGGAGAGTTCGAGCAAGCTCCCCGACCTCTCGCCCGCGGGCCAGCAGGCGCTCGCGGACCTCGCGCGGGCCACGCTCGCGCGGCTCGACGAGGCCGAGCGCCGGCCCGGCGCGGACAGTGACATCGAGCGCCGGTGTGCGCGCCTGCTCCGCGAGCGGCTGACCGCGGAACTCGCCGTGCACGAGGCCGACGAGGGCCTGCGCTCGGTCGGCAACATGGCCACCCCCGCCCACTCGGTGCGCGAGGTCTTCACCGTCACGCCGAACCAGTCCGACGAGGACTGGGCGGCGATCGCCGAGCGGCTGCGCGCGGTGCCGGCCGCGTACGCGGGCTACCGCGAGTCCCTCGCGCTGGGTCTGGAGCGCAAGCTGTACGCCGCTCCGCGCCCGACCGCCACCTTCGTCGAGCAGCTCACCGAGTGGTCCGGCTCGGGCGAGGGCCGCGGCTGGTTCGAGGACTTCGCCTCGGCCGGTCCCGAGTCGCTGCGCGCGGAGCTGGACGAGGCCGCCCGCGGGGCGACGGCCGCCGTGGTGGAGCTGCGGGACTGGATGCGCGAGGTGTACGTGCCGGCGATCGAGGGCGCGCCGAACACGGCGGGCCGCGAGCGCTACGCCCGCTGGGCCCGCTACTTCAACGGCATCGACCTCGACCTCGACGAGGCGTACGCGTACGGCTGGTCCGAGTTCCACCGGCTGCTCGGCGAGATGAAGAAGGAGGCCGAGAAGATCCTTCCGGGCGCCGCGACGCCGTGGGTGGCGCTGGCCCACCTCGACGAGCACGGCAAGCACATCGAGGGCGTCGACGAGGTCCGCGAGTGGCTCCAGGGCCTGATGGACGAGGCGATCGAGAAGCTCGACGGCACGCACTTCGAACTCGCCGAGCCGGTACGCAAGGTGGAGTCGCGCATCGCCCCGCCCGGCGGTGCGGCGGCACCGTACTACACGTCCCCGTCGGAGGACTTCTCACGTCCGGGCCGCACCTGGCTGCCGACGATGGGCCAGACCCGCTTCCCGGTCTACGACCTGGTCTCGACCTGGTACCACGAGGGTGTCCCCGGCCATCACCTCCAGCTCGCACAGTGGACGTACGTCGCCGGGAACCTCTCCCGCTACCAGGCCACGATCGGCATGGTCAGCGCCAACGCCGAGGGCTGGGCGCTGTACGCGGAGCGGCTCATGGACGAGCTCGGCTTCCTCACGGACCCGGAGCACCGGCTCGGATACCTCGACGCGCAGATGATGCGGGCCGCCCGTGTCATCATCGACATCGGCATGCACCTGGACCTTCAGATCCCGGCCGACTCCCCGTTCCACCCGGGCGAGCGCTGGACTCCGGAGCTGGCCCAGGAGTTCTTCGGCTCGCACAGCAGCCGTCCCGCGGACTTCGTGGAGAGCGAGCTGGCCCGGTATCTGACGATCCCGGGCCAGGCCATCGGCTACAAGCTCGGCGAGCGGGCCTGGCTGCTCGGCCGCGACAAGGCGCGCGAGCGGCACGGCGACGCCTTCGACCTCAAGGCGTGGCACATGGCGGCCCTGTCCCAGGGGTCGCTCGGCCTGGACGACCTGGTGGACGAACTGGCCGCCCTGTGATCAACGCCGGAAGCCACCCTCGGAGTTGATGACCTCACCGGTGATCCAGCCCGCCTCGTCCGTCGCCGGCCAGGCGACGAGGCGGGCCGGGTCGTCGGGCATCCCCCGCAGGCCGGCGGGGAAGGCGGCCGCCACGCCCTCGTACGCCTCGCCGGTCAGGTAGTCCGTGTCCACGGGGCCGGGGTTGACGGTGTTCACCGTGATCCCCCGCTCGGCGAGCGTGGTGGACAGGGAGCGGGAGCGGGTGCTCGAGGCGAGGGCGCCCTTCTGGAGGGCGTAGGCGATCTCACCGGGCATGCCGCCCGCGATGTCCTGGCCGGAGGTCATCATCACGACGCCCCCGCCGGGGCCGGCCGGCCTCAGCCGGGCATGGGCCTGGGCGAGGAGCAGCACCGAGCGGGTGTCGACCGCGACCAGTTCGGCGGGCACGGCCGGTGCGGAGAGGTCGCCGGGCCCTTGGAGGATCTGGGCATCCGGGTCGCCGAGCGCCTGGCGCACGGGGGCGACGACGTCCTCGGGCCGGTCGGCTCCCCACGGCATGGCGGCGTCGTGCGGCACATGGTGGTGCAGATGGACGCTCGCCCCGTACGCGGCGAGCCGCCGGGCCACGGCATGACCGATGCCGACGCGTCTGCCGGCCCCGGTGACCAGGGCGGTCCGGCCGCGCAGGGGCAGGGGGTCGCGGCGCAGGGCCTCGAGGGCGGGGTGCGGGAGCCGGGGCACGGCAGTTCGTGATGGGGAACGGCCGGGTGCGACACACCTGGTTATTCGCGCCGGGCCCGCCGGGTCAGTTCGGCAGCCGTCGGAGCTGGACGAGCCCCAGCCAGGTTTCCGGGCCGGGCTGCACCTGGGCGGCTCGGACCGCGTACGCCCCCGGCTCCAGGGCCACCCGCAGGTGCTCGGTCCGTTCCGTCTCCGGTCCCGGCCAGGCCGAGTCGAACAGGACCACCGTTCCCGGCACGGTCCAGCGCACCTCGTGTTCCCAGACCGCCGTGGCGAGGGCGGCCGGGACCCGGGCCAGGAGTTCCTCCTCGGAGTCGCCCGCGCACCAGCGTACGAAGATGCCGTGGTCGGGCAGATAGGAGGTCGAGGCGGGCTCGTCACCGAACACCAGCGCCGCGCTGTCGCCCACGGGCAGGAGTCCGACGGAGCCGTCGACCTCGCAGGCCCGGTCGTAGTCCGAGGCCGTCTCGTCGCCGTCGGCGCCCGCCCAGAACGGCAGCACCGTCTCAGGTACGGCTATCAGGGGGCCGCCGCCCGACTCCACCCACTCCACCGCGCCCGGTTCCGCGTATCGCACCATGGCAGCAGAACCTACACGCACTGCGGCCTCACACGTTCGCCGCGTCCAACTCGCCCCTCAGCAGCCGCAGTTCTCCGCATCCACGGGAGCCGTCAGCGGGTCGGCCGCACCACGCTCGCGCCCCTGCCAGGTCTCGAACTCGAAGCCCTCGCGTGCCCAGTACTCGAAGCCGCCGAGCATCTCCTTGACCTGGTAGCCGAGCTCGGCGAGGGCGAGGGCGGCGCGGGCCGCACCGTTGCAGCCGGGGCCCCAGCAGTACGTCACGACGGGCACCGACTTGTCGAGGAGCTGCGCGGCCTGCTCAGGGATGAGGGCGTGCGGGAGGTGGATCGCGCCGGGAATGTGGCCCTGGTCCCAGGACTCGGTGGAACGGGAGTCCAGGACCACGAATCCGGGGTCGCCGTCGGCCGCGAGCGCGGCGGCGACGTCGGAGGCGTCGGCGTGGAAGACGAGGCTCGCGCGGAAGTATGCGGCGGCCTCGGCCGGTGCGGCGGGCGCGACGCGCAGCACAGGGTTCACGGTGGTGGTGGTCATGGTGGCGGTCATGATCTGGTCCCTCCCTGGCGGATCTCCATGATCAGAAATCTTGCTGATCTCGATGATCAGAAATCTACGGCCGGTGATCCACTTCCTGAAGGGCCGTTCCACGGTGTGCACCTTGATCTGCCGGGGATTCCCCTGCTATTCCTCGGACATGACCGCTTATTCCCCGGACGCCACGGACTGGCGCATTCTCGACGTCCTCCAGCGCGAAGGCCGTGCCAGCTTCGCCGAGCTGGCCCGCGCCGTCTCCATGTCCGCGAGCGCGGTCACGGAACGGGTGCGGCGGCTGGAGGAAGCCGGCGTCATCCAGGGGTACGCGGCGGTCGTCGACCCCGAGGCGCTGGGCATGCCGATCCTGGCCTTCGTGCGCCTTCGCTATCCGAACGGCCACTACAAGCCGTTCCACGACCTGGTCGCCGCGACCCCGGAGATCCTGGAGGCGCACCACGTGACGGGCGACGACTGCTTCGTCATCAAGGTCGCCGCGCGGTCGATGCGCCACCTGGAGGAGGTGTCCGGCAAGATCGGCACGCTGGGCTCGGTGACGACGAGCGTCGTCTACTCATCCCCGCTGCCCCGCCGCCCGCTGGGCCACTGACGTCGCCCGACACCCCTCGGTCAGTGGCCCCGCTGCCGCAGCTCCGACCCGGACCTTCCCTTCACGACCTCCAGCTGCGCGTGGATCCGCCGCCGCAGGTCGGCGACATGGCTGACGATCCCGACGCTGCGGTCGCGTTCGCGCAGTGAGTCGAGGACGTCGAGCACCTCGTCGAGGGTCTGGTCGTCGAGGCTGCCGAAGCCCTCGTCGATGAAGAGCGTGTCGAGGCGGACCCCGCCGGCCTCGTCGGTGACGACGTCCGCGAGGCCGAGGGCGAGGGCGAGGGAGGCGAAGAACGTCTCGCCGCCCGACAGCGTCGCCGTATCCCGCTCACGCCCGGTCCAGGCGTCGACGACATGCAGCCCGAGCCCACTGCGGCCGCGGCCGGCCCGGTCGTCGGAGTGGACGAGGGTGTAGCGGCCGGACGACATGCGCTGCAGCCGTGCGGTCGCGGCGGCGGCGACCTGTTCGAGGCGGGCCGCCAGCACGTACGACTCCAGGCGCATCTTGCGTTCGTTGTCCGCCGAGGTGCCGGCCGTGAGAGCGGCGAGGCGGGCCACCCGGTCGTACTCCTCGCGCAGCGGGGCGAGTTGGCGTACGGCGGTGGCCGCGCGGGCGGACAGCCGGTCCAGCTCGGTGCAGCGCCGGGCAGCCGCGTCGCGCGCGGAGGCGGCGTCTCGGACGCGCTGTGCCGCGGCGGCAGCGGCGCGCTCGGTGGAATCGAGGTCGGCGGGCGGCTGCTCGGCGGCGGCCGCGGTGTCGGTCTCGGAGAGGACGGCGCGTACGGCGGCCTCCTCCGACTGCCAGGCGTCCAGCCGTCGTTGGAGCTCGCGGTGGGCGGCGTCGTCCAGGAGCGCGGCGGCCGCGGCCTGCGGGGTGTCGAAGCCCGCGCGGAAGGCGGCGTCGGCCAGGCGGGCGTCGGCGTCCTTGAGCCGCTGGGCGGTGTCCTCGGCGGCGCGCGCGGTGTCGGCGGCGTCGGTGAGCAGCGCGACCTGCCGCTCCAGCTGCGCGGCCCGCGCGGCCACGCTGTCGGCGGCGCCACGGGCCTGCGCCAACTCCGCTTCCAGGGCGCCCTTCTCGCGGTCGAGCCGCTCGCGCCGGCCGACCCGGGCGGCGGCCCGGACGGCAGCCTGCTGCTGAGCGGCGGTGCGCTGCTCGTGCTCCGCCTCGGCCCGTCGCAGCTCCTCGTGGACGGAGTGCAGCACCGAGGCGTCCCTGCGGGTCTGCGAGAACAGCCGCTCCAACTTGTCGGCGGCTTCCGCGAGTTGGCTTGTGGGCAGGTCGCCGGCCTCGGCGCTCGCCGCGGCCAGGGCTTCCCGTACGACGCCCAGGCGCCGTTCGTTCTCGGCGTGCCGTTCCTCTGCCTGCTGGTATGCGGCCAGCGCCCGCTCCTCGGCTTCCCGGTCGACGTGTCCGACGTCCTTGCGGGCGGGTGCGGGGTGGTCGGTGGCGCCGCAGACGGCACAGGGCGCGCCGTCCTGGAGCTGTGCGGCGAGTTCGGCGGCGATGCCGTTCAGGCGCTGTTCCTTGACGTCCAGCCAGTGCGCCTTGGCCTTCAGCGCCGACTCCTGGGCGTCGGAAGCCTGCCGGGCGGCCGTTTCCGTGTCGCCGGCCAGCTGGTCACGCATCCGCGCGGCGGCGAGCCGCTGCCGCGCGGGCTCGCGCTGCACGGCCAGCTGGTCGGCGCGGCTCGCGGCCTCCTGCGCGGACTCGATACGGGCCTGCAGTCCGGCCCGGGTCTCCTCCCACCCGGCGAGCCAGGCCTCCGCCTCCAGCCGGACGTCGTCGTCCGCACGCTCCTGGCGATCCAGATCCGCGCGCTCCGCGACGAGTTCGGCCAACCGCTGCTCGCCGCGACGGGCCGCCTCCAGCCCGCCCAGCTCCTCGGCGATCCGACGCGCTGCGGCGGCGAGCCCTGCGGCACCGGCGTCGGCGAAGTCGTCCGGCGTCCGGGCAGACGCGTACGCCTCAAGGGCCCCGCCGCGCCCGCCGGCAGAGACGTCCTCCGTGCCACGAGCTGCCCCGGCACCCGCGCCTCCCTCACCGAAGGCACCTCCAAGCAGCGCACGCGCGCGTGCCTCCGCCACGGCCGCCCGCCGGTGTTCGGCCTCGGTGGCCTCCCGCAGTTCCAGCGCCGGTGCCACGGCCTCGGCCTTGCGGGCCCGCTCCATGCGTGTCCGCGCCTCCCGGTGCGCGTCGGCCCGCTCCTCCAGCAGCCGGGCCCGCTCCCGCGCCTCGGCGAACCGCCGCTGCAGCCGGGCCACTTCGCGTACGTCGGCCAGGGCGTGGTCGGCGGCGGCCTGGGCGGACTCGGCGGCCAGGAGGCGGCAGTGGGCGACGGTCAGCTGCTCACGGACGGTGCTGCGGGCGACGGCGGCGGCACCGAGGATGGCGTCGGCCAGGCCCGGCTCGCCCGGTGCGAGGTCGGGCAACCGCATGGCGTCGCCCGCCGCCTGCTGCATGCGGTGGGCGTCGGCCAGCAGCGCGGCGTCGCCGTCCCGTACCTGGGTCTCGGCCGCGCGTCGGCGCTCGGCGAGGCGCTTCTCGACCTCGGCGAAGCGGTGGGTGTCGAAGAGGCGGCCCAGCAGCTTGCCGCGGGCCTCGGCGTCGGCGCGCAGGAAGCGGGCGAAGTCGCCCTGGGGCAGCAGCACGACCTGGCAGAACTGCTCGCGGCTCATGCCGAGCAGCTGGGTGACCTCCTCGCCGATCTCCTGGTGCGAGCGGCTGAGGTCCTTCCAGGTCCCGGCCTGCGTGTCGTACTCGCGCAGCCAGCTCTGTGCCTTGTCGAGCGTCGTGCCGGCGCCGCGCTTCTTGGGACGCTCCCAGGGCGGTTGCCGGGTGACCTCCAACCGACGTCCGGCGACGGTGAGTTCGAGGCAGACCTCCGTGCGGGTGCCGACCGCTGCGTGGTCGCTGCGCAGGTTCATGCCGCCCTGGCCGCTCTGCCGGGCGCCCGGGACGGAGCCGTAGAGCGCGTAGCAGACGGCGTCCAGGACGGAGGTCTTCCCGGCGCCGGTCGGTCCGTGCAGCAGGAAGAGCCCGGCCGTCGACAGCGCGTCGAAGTCGACGGTCTGGGAGCCGCCGAAGGGCCCGAACGCCGTCACATCGAGGCGATGGAGCCTCATCGCGCCACCTCCCGCACGGCCTCGTCGGCCCGTACCGCGTCGAAGGCGTCCCGCAGCACACCCTGTTCGTGCTCGTCGGGCCCGGCGCCCCGCACATGCGCCACGAAGTCCTCCGCGATCTCCTGGTCGCTCCGGTCCGCGAGCCGCTTCGCATAGGACACGTCGGGGTCGTCCGGCGCCCGCTCGGGGGCGAAGACCAGACTGAGCGTGTGCGGGAAGCGCTCGGCGAGACGGGCCATGGGGTCCGCCGGGCGTACGGCGTCCGTGAGCGTCGCCTCGACCCACGCCTCCTCGTGCCGCGCGAGCCCTGGATCGGCGAGCAGTTCCTCCAGCGTCCCCCGGATCCGGGCCAGCGCACGCGGCACCGGGCACTCGACGCGCTCAGCGGTGACCGCGCCATCGGCGTCCAGGTCGACGAGCCACATGCTCTTGCGGTGGCCGGCCTCCGAGAACGAGTACGGCAGCGGCGAGCCCGAGTAACGGACCCGCTCGGTGATGGTCTGGCTGCCGTGCAGATGCCCCAGCGCCGCGTAGTCCACGCCGTCGAAGACCCCGGCAGGTACCGCGGCCACCCCGCCGACGGTGATGTCCCGCTCGCTGTCGCTGGCCTCGCCCCCGGTGACGAAGGCGTGCGCGAGGACGACCGACCGCGTGCCACGCGCGCGTGCGGCGAGGTCGGCCCGTACCCGGTCCATGGCGGCGGCGAGCACGGCCTCGTGCCCGGTCTTGTCGACGCCGAACTCGTCCTTCACCAGAGCGGGTTCGAGATAGGGCAGGCCGTAGAAGGCCACGTCGCCGAAGTCGTCCCGAAGCACGACCGGTGTGCCGCACGCCGCGGGCTCGGTCCGCAGATGGATGCCGGCCCGCCCGATCAGCCCCGCGCCCACACCGAGCCGACGCGCCGAGTCGTGGTTCCCGGAGATCATCACCGTCGGCACACCGAGGTCGGCGAGCCGGTGCAGGGCGTCGTCGAACAGCTCGACCGCGGCGAGCGGCGGCACCGCCCGGTCGTACACGTCTCCCGAAACGAGCACCGCGTCCACGCCGCGCTCACGCACGGTCGTGACGAGGTGACCGATGAACTCGGCCTGGGCCCCGAGCATGTTCACGCGGTGGAACGCCCGGCCGAGATGCCAGTCGGAAGTGTGCAGCAATTTCATGAAATTGCCCTGACCTGCACGTTTTGCCCCCACTACGCTCAAATAACCAGCACGAACCAGCACGGGGCTCGCCGTCAACACCCGCCACGCTAATGCATGTCGTCCCCTGATCCGGCTCTCGCGAGCCGGGCCGTGGGAGGTAGATGTAGCAGGAATGGACCTTCAGGTAGTTGCTCCGGCTCCTCGCT
Organism: Streptomyces sp. R28; assembly: GCF_041052385.1. Taxonomy (GTDB): domain Bacteria; phylum Actinomycetota; class Actinomycetes; order Streptomycetales; family Streptomycetaceae; genus Streptomyces. The sequence continues at coordinate 1,581,321 of NZ_CP163439.1, forward strand.
TGGGACCAGCGCACCGCGCAACTTCGAAGAGCCCCTTTGTGATGTGCGATGGTGGGCGACCTGATGGCACCGATGCAAGGAGCCCTCAGGACTCGCCGTGACACCGTTGAGCGACGCGCCCCGGACTGTGCCCGGCCCGCTGTAGACCCGTTGCGAAGACCACGAAGCGCCTGACTGGTGGCAGCCCACAGCCCTCATGGTCGAACCGGATTCCGTGTGTGCTGGTGACCCCATGGCCCTTCAGCATGTGCGGCTGAATCCGCCGAGGACCTGTAGGACACGATCGATCTCCTTTGTGTGGATCAATCGACTCCGTGTCCGCAGAAGGCCAGGAGTGCCGTATGAGCCGAGCTCATGGCAGCGTTCGACGGGTTGACCCCAATCCGGGCCGAGACCGAGGTACTCGGCAAAAGCGCGTATCCGCTCATTGGGCGTGACACCGTCGGCCACAATTACACGTTGGTCCGCGGCGAGGTGGAATTCAGGGAGTTGGGAGTAGTCCTCCTGCGTGCAGACCCACTCAGGCTCGCGGCGAGGCCGCCTCCGCCATCGACGTCTTCCGCTGCTACGGCCAGGTTGCCTCGGAGCAGAAGGGCGAGCTCCTCCCCCTGGGCGACGGCTCCCGTCTCGTCGTCGAGGTGCCGGAGTACGTCGGCACCGAGGCCGAGCGGTACGCGTACGGCATCCCGCCAGACATCCGCGGCCACGGTCCGCACCTCGGCACTGCCCGGCTGCATCCACCAGGTGGTCCTGCCGACTGCCATCACAATCACCGGCCTCCCCCATCCGACATCCCGACCTTAGGACGGAAGCGAAGCGCCGGCTTGCGGCCGGGCGCAAAGAAGTCGTCCCCGTGCGCACCATGTGCCGGGGGCTCTCGCCCGTACACGCTACGTTCGAGTAGCTTTACCGTTCGTATTGATGTGCGAGCGCCAGGGAGGCTTCCGTGGGACACCCCCGCCCCTTAGTGATCGACCCGACCGGCCGCGACATCCACGGCGAGGCCTCCCGGATCCGCGAGCGCGGACCGGTGACCCTCGTCGAGCTGCCCGACGGTGTCCAGGCCTGGGCCGTCAGCAGTCCCGACCTCCTCAAACGCCTGCTCACCGACCCACGGGTCTCCAAGGACCCGCGCCGGCACTGGCCCAGGTGGATCAACGGCGAGATCGCCCCGGAATGGCCGCTGTTCACCTGGGTCGCGGTGCAGAACATGTTCACCGCCTACGGAGGCGAGCACCGGCGGCTGCGCGCCCTGGTCTCCAAGGCTTTCACCGCACGGCGCACCGAGGCGCTGCGGCCTCGTGTCGAGGAGATCGCCGCGGCCCTGCTTGACCGAATGGAGGAGGCCGGACGGCACGGCCAAGTCGTCGACCTGCGCGAGGAGTTCTGCTATCCGCTGCCGATCCGGGTGATCAGCGACCTCTTCGGCCTGCCCGAGGAACAGGGTGCGGAGCTACGGGCCGTCGTGGACGGCGTCTTCCACACCTCCGCCACCCCGGAGGAAGTCACCGCCAACTACGCACGGCTGTACGCGGCGCTGGGCGAACTCGTCGCCCTCAAGCGACGGTCGCCGGGCGACGACCTGACCTCGGCGCTCATCTCGGCCCGTGACGACGGCGACACCCCGCTGAGCGAGCAGGAGCTGCTCGACACCCTGGTACTCATGGTCAGTGCCGGCCACGAGACCACGGTCAACCTGATCGACAACGCCATCCACCTTCTGCTGACCCATCCGGACCAGCTCGCCCACGTCCGGGCCGGCCGCGTCCCCTGGGAGGACGTGGTCGAGGAGGCGCTGCGCGTGGAGGCACCCGTCGCCAGCCTGCCGCTGCGGTACGCCGTCGAGGACCTCAAGATGAGCGAGTTCGGCTGCCAGGACGGAGTGGTGATCGGCAAGGGCGAGGCCATCCTCGCCGCGTACGCGGCCGCCGGGCGTGACCCCGGCAGGTACGGCGAGGACGCCGACCGCTTCGACGTCACCCGCCCCGACAACGAGCACCTGGCCTTCGGCCACGGCGTGCACTTCTGCCTGGGCGCCCCGCTGGGCCGGCTGGAGGCCCGCATCGCCCTCCGCTCGCTCTTCGATCGCTTTCCCGGCCTCCGCCTCGCCATGTCTCAGGAGGAACTGGAGCCGGTCGACTCCTTCATCTCCAACGGCCACCGCTCCCTTCCGGTACGCCTGTCCTGATCACTCGCCACGCCACCACGCCAGGCGTCGGGCGGCCAACCGCGCCGCCCGACGCCGGCGTCGGGCACCGGGGAGGGCCGGGGCGCCGGCGCGGTGCGCTCCACCGGCATCGCGCCGCCGCCGGTGGGCGGGGAGACGGAGGCCGGCGGAAAGGTCACCGGCAGCGCGGCCGGCGCACGGTGGAAAGGGCCGGGCCGCCAGCCCAGGTCCTCGACGGCTACGACGAGTTCGACGTCAGGGAGCCGGTCGAACAGCTTCTCCACGGCCACCGCCGCGATCAGCCGGGCAGGACCCTGCGCCGGGCAGTTGTGCGTGCCCGCGCTCCACGCCAAGTGGGCGCGGTTGCCCGCGCGCTGATTTACCGTCAGGCGCGGGTCGGTGTCGGCTGCGGCGAGACTGACCACGAGCGGGTGCCCTGCCCGCAGCGCCACCCCGTCGTACACCACGTCGTGGACCGGATGATGCACGGCGTAGTTGGCCATGGGCGGGTCGGTCCACAGCACCTCGTCGAGGGCCTCCCTCCACCGGCAGGCTGCCGCCGGAGAGGCTGCCCGTGAACCGGTCGTCGGACAGCAGCAGCCGCAGGCTGTTGGCGATCAGGTTCTGCTGGGGCTCGGTGCCCGCGCCCATGAGCAGGACGAGGGTGTGCACCATCTCCTCGTCGGTGAGACCGGCGGGATGGTCCATGAGCCAGGACGTCACATCCGGCCGCGGCCGTCGGCGCTTCAGCGTGACGTACTCGCGGTGGACCGGCACCACCAACACGTCCTCGACGCTCCAGAACTACACATGGGGCCACTGCCTGGACAGCAACTCGGCCAGGGACGTCTACGCCAACAGCTGCAACGGTGGCAACAACCCGCTGTGGCAGGTCATCCAACCCGCGCCGAGAAGCGCAGTCATGCTCCGGAACACGGAGAGCCGCCTCTGCCTCTACCAGACACTGGCGGCCTCTACCGGACGACGGAGTGCGACCGCAATGCGCGCACCCAGCGGTGGACCATCGGCTGAGTCACCGGTCTCTCACCGGGGAACGACGGCGACACGCTCACCTCCGGCAACCGGCACCGCCCGCCCCGAAGGCTGGGGCCGGTCAGCGACCGGTTCGCTCCGTTCGGTCATCAGTAGTCGTTGCGACGCCGCAGCATGAAGGGCCGGCCGTCAGGGTCTACGAGAAGGCGATGCAGAGGCGTGCAGAGGGTTGTGGCCGTACGCGAGAGGCTGGGCGGGTGATAGGTGCGCAAGCGCCCTGGTGGTCTGGGGCCGCGGCGGCCATGGGCGTGCCAGGCGTCCAGTGCGGCGGCGCTCGCCGCGAAGGCATCGAAGGCGTTCCGGGGGTCGCACAGGGTGTCGGGCGTGTGCGGGGTAGCGGGTGCTTCCAGGTCCAGGTGCTCGCGCGCGAGTTCCAGGCGCAGATTCCTGGCGAAACTGCGTGCGCCGTCCCCGAGGCCACCGGGGTCGCGCGGCTCGCGTGGGTCCGTGGTCTCGTCCAGGACGGCACAGGTGAGTTCGGAGTCGTGGGTCCAGGAGCGGAGGTTGATGTTGTCTGATCCGACCGAGGCCCACACGTCGTCAATGACGCAGACCTTGGCGTGTACGTACACCGGTGTCCCGGCGTGGTTCTCCAGCCCGTACACCGAGACCCGCCCACCACCGGCTCGGCGCAGCCTGTCCAGGGCCGTGATCCGGCCGATCAGGTTCATCGGCCGCGTGAGCCTACCGTCCTGTTCGGGGACGGAGGGGATGACCGCGATCAGGCGCAGGCCGGGGTTGGCGGTCAGTGCCTCGGCGAAGCAATCCACCACGCGCGGAGACCACAGGTACTGGTCCTCCAGGTAGATCAAGGTTCGGGCCCGCCGCAGCGCCTTGTGGTAGCCCCGCGCGATACTGCGCTCGCCGTCGGGGGCGAAGTCGTAGCCGCGCAGCAGCCGGTTGGGGTAGGTGCGCAGAGTTTGGATGGTGTGTGTGCCGCAGGGCAACGGGTCGGGTGCCTGGGGCGGCAGCGGGTCGGCGCGCGTGTCCTCGTGATGAGCGAGTTCCCGAAGGCGGACGAGTGGGCTGCGGGTGAGCGGCCCGGGGTCGTCCCAGCGTTCGCGGAAGCCGGCCTCTATGTCGCCGACAGCCGGTCCGCGTATCGCGAGCTGGACGTCGTGCCATGGGGGGTGAGGTCCGTACGCGGCGGCGAGGGGCAGTGACTGCGGATCCCCGCGGTGCGTCGCGTCGTCGTGGCGGTTGTGGCACAGATCGATACCGCCCACGAAGGCGATGTCACGCTCTGGTCGGCCAGGGTGGCGGAGCACGACGAGCTTTTGGTGGTGCGAGCCGCCGGGGCGTACCCGCATGTCGAGCAGGCATTCGCCGCCCGCCGCTTCGACCTCCTCGCCCAGGTGGCGGTTTTCGGCCTCACTGAACTGCAAGCGGTCCAGGTGGGAGCGCCAGAGCAGCCCTTTGACGATCACTCCGCACTCGGCCGCCTCGGCAAGGACGGTGCCGATGTGGCTACCGGGGCCATCGAGACGCTCGTCGGGATCGCCTCGCCAGTCGGTGAACAAGAGCAGGTCTGCGGCGCGCTGCGCTCGGATCGCGCTCAGGAGTTCTGGAAAGTACGTCGCACCGTGGATGAGGGGCCGCACCAGGTTTCCGCGCGACCAAGCCGCCCCGTCCGATCGACGGCTGTCCAGCCGTGTGGCGCTGTTGCCGCGTTCGTCCGAGGTCAGCAGCCAGTCGGTGAGTTCCACAGCCCAGTTCCTTTAGACAACACCCACGTGTACCCAGTTTCCTGCACCCTCATCGCAAGCCGAACCTTGTCGTTGGCGCGGGGCGTAGCACAGCACGAAGGGCAATGTGGCCTCGCACAACTCCACCGGATCGGCTCTGCCCTGGTATGAGGCGCAGCACCGCTGCCCCCTCGGCCTCCTTGAACCGACCCGTCACCCGACCCCGACCCCGACCCCGACCCGGTCAACGCTCCACACGAGGGTGGCGAGGCCCGCACACCCAGGCGTTCTCCGAGGACCCTGACGACCGCCGGGTCCCCCGGCCCGCCGCACGCCCGCCCCCCATGCGACCGGTAGCCACCTCGCGCGCCCAGGCTGCGCGATCCACCCCCGAGGTGCCCGCGGCCACTGGCGGATCTGCCAGCCGTAGGGGATGCTCCGGTCGCCATGTGGCTCAGGGTCTCCCAGTCGGTGTCGAGGTCGTACGCCAGGTCCTGGACCAACAGGGACAGGGCCAGGTCCCGCACGTGTACGCAGCCCTGTTCACAGTGCTCCGCACGCCTCGAGGGAGCCGACATGCCCGGATCCTGTTCGGACCACGACGAAACGGGGCTGCCGGCACCGCGACCCCACCACCTTCGGCAATCGGTCAGCTCCCCATCCGCCGTATACCCCTCCTCCCCCGCCTGGGCGATAACAGGCTGTCCGGCATTCAGCGCCTGGCCGCGCGGAACTCCCCCGGCGCCAGCCGCGGCTCGGTCTTGCCGGCCTCGCAGCCACTGACCGTCGACTGTCCGCCGCACCTCCAGCCCGGCAGCCCTGCAGCCCTGCAGCCCTGCAGCCCTGCAGCCCTCATCCAGCGTCAGCCCGTACGCCTGACGCAAACGTCTGCGCTCCGTCACCGTCGGCGTCAGCGGCAGCGGGACAGGGGCGCCGACCAGCGCACTGATCGAACATCTCCGACATGCAGGACAGGCATCCCTTGCCTCCGTCGCGTCGGCGCCGTACTCTCACGGTCCGTACCGACCGGACGGTACGTCCCGCAGGTGAGCCGGTACCCGCCGACGGGACGCCTGCCGACCGTGCCCGCCGCCGATCCAACGCGACCGTCTGAGGAGCCGCCGGAGATGAGCAGAATCAACCACCAGGTGCGCCTGGCCGCCCGCCCCGTGGGAGAGCCTCGGCCCACCGACTGGGAGCACGTTCAGGAACCGGTCGGGGAGCCGGGAGACGGGGAGTTCCTGGTGCAGGTGCTCTGCCTGTCGATCGACCCGGCGATGCGCGGCTGGATGAACGCGGGCCGGTCCTACATCCGCCCGGTGGAGATCGGTGAGGTCATGCGCGCCGGGGCGGTGGGACGGGTGGTCGCCTCACGGCACTCCGGTTTCGCGGTCGGCGACCATGTGTCGGGGTCCTTCGGCGTGCAGGAGTACTGCCTGTCGGACGGGCGCGAGGTGACCAAGGTCGACCCGGCGGCGGCCCCCCTGCCGACGTATCTCGGCACGCTCGGCATGTCAGGCCTGACGGCCTACTTCGGTCTGATCGACATCGGGCGTCCCGAGCCGGGCCAGACGGTCGTGGTCTCCGGTGCGGCGGGGGCGGTCGGCAGCGTCGTCGGTCAGATCGCCAAGATCCTGGGCTGCCGGGTCATCGGGATCGCCGGCGGTGAGGCCAAGTGCCGGCTGGTGGTCGACGAGTTCGGGTTCGACGCCGCGATCGACTACCAGAGCGAGGACATTCGCAAGGCGCTGCGCGAGCACGCGCCCGACGGCGTGGACGTGTACTTCGACAACGTCGGCGGCGATGTCCTGGACGCAGTGCTGCTGCGGCTGGCGCGCGGTGCCCGCATCGTCGTCTGCGGCGCGATCTCCCAGTACAACAGCACCAAGCCGCAGGGCCCCGCCAACTACCTGTCGCTGCTGGTCAACCGGGCCACCATGACGGGCATGGTGGTCTTCGACTACGCCGACCGGTACGCCGAGGGCATCGCTCAGCTGGCCGCGTGGCGGGCGGAGGGCCGGCTGACGTCCCTCGAGGATGTCGTGTCCGGCGACGTCGCGGCGTTCCCCGACACCCTCCTGCGACTGTTCCGCGGTGAGAACCACGGCAAGCTCGTGCTGAAGATCGCGGACTGAGCGGGTAGAGGGGAGGGAGAAATCCGATGAAAGCACTGACCTATCACGGCCGTCACGACATCCGCTACGGCGATGTCCCCGACCCGGCCGTCACCAGCCCCACCGACGCGGTCGTCCAGGTGACCACGGCCGGCATCTGCGGCAGCGACCTGCACATCTACGGCGGCAACCCGTTCAGCCCGGAACTGGGCTACACCCCGGGACACGAGTGCGTCGGCGTGGTCGTCGAAACCGGCGACCAGGTCACCCGCTTCAAGCCCGGCGACCGGGTCCTGGTGCCCGCCTCGGTCGGCTGCAACCGGTGCCGGTCGTGCGCGGCCGGGTTCACCGCCCGGTGCGAGAACGCCAAGTCCAGCACCGAGCTGTGCTACGGCGTGAGCCCACAGGTCCCCGGCAGCCAGGCGCAGGCCCTCGCGGTGCCTTGTGCCGACGTCAATCTGGTGCGTCTGCCCGAGGGCATCTCCGACGAGGCCGCTGTCGTCCTGACGGACAACGCCCCCACGGCCTGGTACGGCTGCCGCCGCGCCCGCATCCAGCCAGGCGAGACCGTCCTGGTCATCGGCCTCGGCCCCGTCGGCCTGATGGCCGCCCAGTCCGCCTTCGCGATGGGCGCCGCGCGGGTGCTCGGCGCGGACCTGGTCGCGGAGCGCCGTGCCTTCGCCGCCACCCTGGGGGTCGAGCCGGTCGAGGGCGAGGACGCCAAGGCCGCCGTACGGGAGATGACCGGCGGTCGCGGGCCGGACGCGGTGGTGGAGGCCGTGGGCTCGGACGCCACCATCGAGCTGGCCGTCAAGGCGGTCCGGCCGGCCGGCCGGGTCAGCGTCATCGGAGTGAGTCAGAGCAAGGCGTTCCCCTTCCATATGGGGCTGGCGCAGATCAAGGAACTCGAGTTCGCCATCGGGCTCTGCTCGATCCACTACGAACTCCCTCCCCTGATCGCCCTCGCCCAGGCAGGCCGGATCAAGCCGGAGGTCGTGGTGTCCCACCGCTTCCCGCTCTCCCAGGGCCCGGCGGCGTACGAGCTGTTCGCCGGCCGCTCCGACGGTGTCCGCAAGATCCTTCTCGATCCCACCGGCTGACCCGCCCTCGTCTGTCCGACGTCGCCTCCGGCAACCGCGCCTCGTCACCGTGGCTGGCGGCGCAGGACCTTCGCCCCGTGCCAGTGGCAGACGGTGAGGGCGAAGTGGAGGTCGAAGGCGTCGGCGTCCAGGTTGAGGTGGTAGTGGTCGACGGCCCGCTGGACGCGGTAGTGGACGGTGTTGCGGTGGACCATCAGCTCCTCCGCGGTGGCGGCGTAGCTGCGGTTGGTGGCGAGGAAGAGGCGGAGCGTCTCGCGCAGGAGTTCACAGCGGGGGTCGTCCACGGCGAGGTCGCCGAGGGTGTCGGAGACGAAGTCGGCCAGTTCGCGGGGTTCGTCGACCAGGAGGGCGACAGGGGCGACACGGGCGAAGGCGACCACGCGAGGGGCGCCGGGCCCCGCGGACAGGGCGAGGGCCTTGGTGCGGGCGGCGGCGCGCGTACTGCGGCGGAAGCCGTCGAGTCCCGGGCGGACGATGCCGAGGGCGGCCCGCACCGGAAGCGCGGCCTCGGCCAGTTCGGCGGCGATCGTGTCGGGGTCCACGTGGCAGTCGGGCCTGACGGCAAGCCAGATCCGGGCGTGGGCCTCGTCGGTGTGCACGAGCAGGGGGCGGCCCTGGGCGCGCAGCACAGTGTGCAGCAGGGAGGCCAGCCGGTCGAAGACGGCGACGGTATCGGTGGCCGTGCCGCCTCGCTGCCGTGGCGCCAGCACTCGATGGCCAGGTGGCTGCCGGACAACGGGTGGTCGAGGGCTGTCTCGGCCTGTCGTAGGTCGACCCGTGGGTTGTCGAGGAGCTGGCCCACCCAGTACTGGCGCAGCACACCTCGGGTGTCCACCCACCGTTCGCGTTCTTCCTCGTAGGCGCGGCCGATCTGGTCGCAGACCCGGTCCAGGTAGGCGGAGGTGACCTGGACGAGGGCGATGATGGTGCCGGCCGGGTCCGGCAGCCCGAGTCGGACCGCCTCCCCGAGGACGAGGTCCAGGCTCTGCGCATGGCCCAGGCGGTAGGCGCGCAGCAAGGCCGAGAGCGGCACGTCGCGTTGGGCGAGCCGGCGGGCGTAGGAGATGGCCGAGGCGGGTGCGTCCACGGTCAGCGGGTCGATACGGTTGATGATCACGTGCAGGGCGGTGACGATGTTCTCGGTGATGCTGGCTTCCAGGAGTCCGTGCAGCGGTTCGTCGTGTTCCAGCTGGGATATCTCCGCCTCGGTGGTGGCGACCATTTTGGCGATGAACTCGTCCCGGTTGGCCTGCACGACCTGGGCCGCGAGGACGACCGGATCGGGTGCCTCGCCTGCCGACTGTTGCGTGGGGCCGTTCACCGGGCCAGGTACCGCAGCGCGGAACGGGCGGCATTCGCACCGCACATGCCGTGCACGCCGGCGCCGGGCGGGGTGGCCGCCGAGCACAGGTAGACGCCCGGGATGCCGGTGCTGTAGGGGTCGGCGGCCAGGCGGGGGCGCAGCGTGACCTGCCGTGCGGTGTTGGCGCCGGCGACGATGTCACCTCCGATGAAGTTCGCGTTGTAGCTGGCCAGTTCGGTCGTCGAGCGCACCGCAAGGCCCACGATCCGCTCCCTGAGGCCCGGCGCGAACCGCTCGATCTGGCGCAGCACCGCCTCGGTGGCGTCGCCGGGGTGACCGTGCGGGACGTGCGCGTATGCCCAGACCGGGTGGACGTCGTCGCGGGAGCGGCCGGGGTCGGCCAGGTACTGCTGGCCGACCAGGACGAACGGGCGCTCGGGCATCCGCCCACCGGCGGTCTGCGCCTCCGTGCGGACGACCTCTTCCATGGTGCCGCCCAGGTGCACGGTGCCGGCGCGGCGGCATGCCTCATGGGTCCAGGGGATGCCGTCCTGGACGGCGAGGTCCACCTTGAACGCCGCCGGGCCGTGCCGCCAGCCCTGGTAGGCCCGGCGCACCCGGCCGGGCAGCCGGTCGCCGCAGATGCGGGCCGCCGCGCCGGGCGCGGTGTCGAGCATGACGATCCGGGCGGGGGCGAGTTGGGCCAGGGAGTCCACCTGTACGCCCGTTTCGATGGTGCCGCCGAGCTGGGCGAGGAGTGCGGCCAGCGCGTCGGTGATGGTCCGCGATCCGCCGCGGGCGACCGGCCAGCCGAAGCGGTGGGCGGCGCCGATGAGCATCAGCCCGACCGCGGAACTGGCCGGCCCTGTCAGTGGATACATCAGATGCGCCGCCGCTCCCGCGAACAGTGCCCTGGCCTCCTCGGTGCGCCAGCGCCGGGCCAGGGCCGTGGCCGGCTGCAGCGCCCTCAGTCCGAAGCGGGCCAGTGCCACCGGGTGGGCGGGCAGATGAGGAACCGGGCGCAGCACATCCTCGATCAGCGCGTCGAAGTCGGCGGCCAGCGGGGCGAACAGCCGCTGCCAGGCCGGGCCGTCCGCGCCGAGTCCGCGCACGGTCGCCTCCATGGAGCGGACCAGCACCCCGGCCCGCCCGCCGTCCAGCGGGTGTGCCAGATCGACCTCGGGCCACGCCCACTCGACGCCGTACCGTTCCAGGCCGAGGGTCCGCAGGAACGGCGAGCCGACGCCCAGCGGGTGGACCGCGGAGCAGTGGTCGTGCAGCAGTCCGGGCAGAGTCAGCTCGCTGGTGCGGGTGCCTCCGCCGATCTCGTCGGCGGCCTCCAGGACGGTCACCTTCAGGCCTCGCTGGGCCAGGGCGACGGCGGCGGGCAGCCCGTTCGGGCCGGCCCCCACCACGATCGCGTCACTCATGCGCGGCCGCCACCTCGGTCGCCGGTCGCGGTGCCCGGGCGGGTTCGACGGGGATCGCGGGTGTCTCGTCGTCGAGCCAGGGCTGGCGGGTCACCATCTCCCGTACGTTCACGTAGCCCTCCTCGATCAGACCGGTCGCCGCGTCCACGATGCGGTAGTGCTGGCGCCCGCGGTGCGTCGGCTGGGACTCGAGCAGGACGACGCGCAGGTCGCCCGGCGCGAAGCCGCACCTCTGCTGTACGGCGGCCATCAGCTGCTCGTTGTGCAGATGGCCGTCGCCGAAGTTCCAGCCGAGGACCGCTCCCGCCACCATCTCGCCCTCCCGCACATCGTAGGACTCCACGTCGTCCACGGCCCGTGGCAACAGCCCGATCAGTGCCCGGCCGTGGCTGTGCATCGCACGCCAGGCCAGCCCCTGGTGCAGCACGAGGTCGGCGGCCTCGGTGCCGTACAGGCGGGTGAGCTGGTCGACGGGCAGAGCGGACGCTTTGACGATGTACTCGTTGAGCCGGTGCTCGGTGCCCTTGCGGAAGCACCACAGGCTGGTGGCCCAGTTGCCGGCGTAGTAGCGCATCGAGGGCAGGAACGACACCAGGTCGGGGCGGACGTGGCCGAGCACGGGGACCACCACCAGGCTCACTACCAGCACCGCGGCCAGCAGCGGGGAGTGCAGGGCGAAGGCGCCGACAGCGGCCTCGTGGCCGAAGAGGACGAGCGCGGAGTAGATGAAGAAGACGTTCCACTCCAGCGGCACGCCCATCGGGAAGGTCGACATGATGTGCAGATGGAAGACGATCATCACGGTCAGGGCGATCGTGGTGACGGTCCCGCCGTGGGACAGCACCAGGACCAGGGGCACCACGTACTCGATGACCGTGCCGCCGTGCGCGGCCGCGGCGGCGAGAGCGGACGGCCTGAGATCGTCGGGGTAGTTGCGGTACAGGCGGCGCTTGAACCAGGCCGGGCGCAGCGGGCTGTTGCTGATCATCACCGCCACCACGAACGGGAAGTGGCGGTTGAGCTTGGAGGACGCCGCGCCCCACCACAGGGCGAGCATGACCAGTTTCAGCGCGGCGGTCTGGTCGGTCACCGGGAAGAGGAAGATCAGCAGCGTCAGCCCGTAGTGCTCGGCGCGGGCGGCGAGGAACACGGTCTTGTCACGCAGCCCGAGCAGGGCGAGCAGCACCGCGAGCACGGCCACGCGCCACGGAGCCGGCACGCCGCCCGCGCCCGCATCGCCGGGGGAGCACAGCAGCCACACCGCCGCTCCCAACAGCGCGGCGTACAGAGTCACATCCGCGGCCGTACGCCGCGTCCCGGAGGTGAACGGGATCCTGCCCGGCCACGGAGGCAGCCGTACGGTGCCCGGGCGCAGCCAGTGCAGGAAGGCGCCGACCGGCGGCAGGAAGTGTGAGCTGAGCGGACCCGAGCCGCAGCCGAAGCCCAGGACTTCGTACAACAGCGTCCAGACGACGAGTTTCTGATAGACGATCGGCTCCGCCCACCAGGAACCGAAGTCCGTGATGCCGCCGACGCCGGGGGTCGCGGAGACGACCGCGATGCCGCCGAGGGCGTATGCGGTGATCTTCACCAGGTACAGCAGGTGCACGATGCCGGGGGTGCCGAAGCCGTGCAGGGCCCAGTGCTGGGCCAGCGGCCTGATGCGTTGGTGGTAGGGGCGGGTGCGCCACTGCTGTACGTCGATGTCCGCCGTGTTCGGTGCGAGGAACCCCATGACTGCCTCCCGTTCCCGCTCAGCCGGCCGTGGTGAAGGCGGTGGTGACGTCGGCGGTCCTGGCCCGCAGTGCGGGCTTGTCCGTCTTGCCGACGGGATTCCTCGGCAGCCGGTCGACGAGGGTGATCCCGGTGGGCACCTTGAACCTGGCCAGCCGGGTCCGGCAGTGTTCCAGCAGGTCGCCCGTGTCCGCGGTCGCGCCCGTGCGCAGGGCCACGAAGGCCACCGGTACCTCGCCCAGCCGCTCGTCGGCGGCGCCCACCACGGCGGCTTCGAGGACATCGGGGTGGTCGCCGAGGACGGTCTCGATCTCCTTGGGGTAGATGTTCTCCCCACCCCGGATGATCATGTCCTTGATGCGGTCGACCAGGATCAGATAGCCGTCCTCGTCGAGACGGCCGACATCGCCCGTGTGCAGCCAGCCGTCCACCAGGGTGCGGGCGGTCTCCTCCGGGCGGCCCAGATAGCCACGCATCACGTTGGGCCCGCGCACCACCACCTCACCGGTCGCTCCGGCCGGCATGATCCGGCCCTGCGGGTCCATCACGGCGACCTGCTGGCCGGGCAGCGGCAGTCCCACCGTGCCGGGCTTGCGCGGGCCGTCGAGCGGGTTGGTGGTGGAAGCGCACGTGCCCTCGGACAGGCCGTAGCCCTCCAGGATGGGGATGCCGTAGCGGCGCTCGAACCGCTCGATGAGTGCCGGGGGCATCGGAGCCGCGCCGCAGGCGGCGAACCGCACCGAGGACGTGTCGGGCGAGGCTGTGTCAGGCAGTTCGGTGAGCATCGCATAGATCGCCGGGACCGCGGAGAAGCAGGTCGGGCGGACCGTGGCGACCTGGTCGAAGAAGGTCTCGGCCCGGAACCGTCCGGCCACCGTGACCTGTCCGCCGGCCAGCAGCGGGGACAGCACGCCGACCACGATCCCGTTGACGTGGAACAGCGGCAGGATCAGCAGGCTGTGGTCGGTCTCGGACAGCCGGGCGGCGCCGATCATCATCCCCGCCATGGCGGCGAGGTTGGCGTGGTCGAGCATCACGCCCTTGGGGCGCCCGGTGCTGCCGCTGGTGTAGATCAGCAGGGCAAGCGTGTCCGCGTCCGTCTTCGGTGCGGCCGTGTCTTCGGGCCCGGCGGCCAACTCCGCCACCGTGACCGCCCCGGCGAGCGGCGACGGCTCGGCGGTGACGACCACCATGGCATCCGCGTCGCCGAGTTGGTGGCGCACCTCGGGCTCGGTCAGCGCCGGGTTGACCGGGGTCACCACCGCGCCGAGCCGCCAGGCGGCGAACAGTACGACGACGAAGTCCACCGTGTTGGGCAGCAGCAGCGCGACCACGTCGCCGCGTCCGACGCCCCGCGCCCGCAGGCCGCCGTAGCTTGCCGGATCCGGCGAAGGAACGCCATATTGCCGAGAGTTGACACATCGTCAGTGATGCAGGGACCGTCCGTGTCCTGCCGAGCCCGCAGGTCTGGCAGTTCCGCGATGTGCATGTCGGCTCCTCGAAGTGCGTCGACGGACGTCGGCCGGACGGGGTGCGCGTCCCGGGGGAAGGCGGGACGGATGTCCGGTGCGTGAGGAGAGACGGTACGAATCGGCGGTGCTCCGGGCCCATGGGCGCGGGCGACGAGGCTGAGGGCGGCACTTGTGCGCTGCGCACAGGCCGGGTTTCGGGCGGCCCCGGTACGCGCGTACGCGCGTCGGCGTCGAGGCGCTCCGCTCCGGCCGAGGCGGCACGAGCGGGGCTCCCGGGCACCGGCGGAACGTGGCCGGGCACGCACGAGCGCAACTCCGGGGCCGAAGCAGTACGAGCACCAAACCCGCCCGGCCGGGCCTACACGAGTGCGCCTCCGGCCGTGGCAGCGTGTGCACACTGGTCCGCGCCGACCCCGAGGAACACTGCGCTCGGAGCCGGCGCGGGGCTGTGGGAGCGGCTGTCAGACGAAGGCGCTCTCGCCGGTGACGGCCTTGCCGACGATGAGGGTGTTCATCTCGCGGGTGCCCTCGAAGGAGTAGATCGCCTCGGCGTCGGCGAAGAACCGGGCGATGTCGTAGTCGAGGACGATGCCGTTGCCGCCGAAGATCTCCCGGCACCACCCCACCACTTCGCGCATCCGTGAGGTGACGAAAGCCTTCGCCAAGGATGAGTGCTCGTCGCGGAAGACACCCGCGTCCTGCAGCCGGGCGAGCTGGACCAGCATGCCCCAGCAGGCGGTGATGTTGCCGAGACTCTTGACCAGCAGGTCCTGCACCATCTGGAACCGGGCGATCGGGCGGCCGAACTGGCGGCGCTGCTTGGCGTAGTCCAGCGCCAGCTCGTAGGCGCCGATCATCACGCCGAGGGCCTGCCAGGCGACTCCGCTGCGGGTGGCGCGGAGGATCTCCGCCACGTCGCGGAAGGAGTCGATGCGTTGCAGCCGGTTGGCTTCGGGCACCTTGACGTCGGTCAGGGTGATCTCGGCGTTCTCCACGATCCTGAACGCGATCTTGTTCTCGATCTTGACCGGGGAGAATCCCGGGGTGCCCTTCTCCACCACGAAGCCCTTGACCTTGTCGTCCGCCTCGTCACGGGCCCAGACCACCACCAGGTCGGCGAACGTCGCGTTGCCGATCCACCGCTTCGCGCCGTTGAGCACCCAGTTCTCGCCGTCCCAGCGGGCGGTGGTCCGCATGCCTCCGGCGACGTCGGAGCCGCCGAGCGGTTCGGTCATCGCGAAGGCGCCGATGGTGTCCAGCGCGGCCATCGCGGGCAGCCAGCGGTCCCGCTGCTCCTGGTCGCCGCCCCGGTAGATGCTGTACATCGCCAGACCGCTGTGCACGCCGAAGAAGGTGGCGCTGGAGGCGTCGGTGCGGGTGTACTCCATCGACAGCATGCCGACCAGCAGATTGCTTCCGGCCGGTGCGGGATCGCCGTAGCCCTCGTAGGGGACACCGGCCAGTCCGAGTTCGCCGAATTTGCCGATGAGTTCGTGGGGGAACTCCCCCTTGGCCCAGTACTCGTTGACCAGCGGCTTGACCTCGCTGCGCATGAACGCCCGGGCGCGCAGCAGCAGTTCCCGCTCGTGCGGCGGCAGCAGCGACTCGACGTTGTAGAAGTCCGCGGCCAACCGCTCGTCGGCGGAAGCGAAGTCGGAAGCCTTCCTGGAACCCTTGTCGGACAGTACGGCGGTCATGAGCGGGTCTCCTTCTTCATGCTGGTGGCGCTGTCCCGGGCGGACAGCACGGCGATCTGCTGGGCGTCGCGTTCCCGGCTGAGGTCGGCGTAGGAGCGGGAGCCGTAGGCGTCCTCGACGGCCGCGACGAGTCGTTCGGTCTGGTCGGGGCTCTGCTCGGGGCGGCCGAGCGAGTCCCACATCTTCTGCATCGACACGCCGATGTGCTCGGCCATGTGCCGGTAGCCTCCGGGGCCGCCGCCGAGGTGCGCACCGAGGAACGGCCCCACCGTCGCCCATCGCAGCCCGAGGGAGTTCACCATCACGGTGTCCAGCTCCGCCGGGCTGACGACGCCCTGCTCGACGAGGTAGATCGCCTCCCGACTGAGGGCGTTCTGCAGGCGGTTGCCGACGAAGCCGGGGATCTCCTTGCGTTCGACGACAGGGACCCGGCCGACGAAGCGGTAGAACTCCACGGCCCGGTCCACGCTCTCCTTCGAGGTGCGCTCTCCGGGCACCACCTCCACCAGCGGGATCAGGTGCGGCGGGTTGAAGGGGTGGCCGATCAGGATGCGGCCGACGTCCTCGATGGTGTCGGTGAACTCCGTGGCGGGGATCGCCGAGGAGGAGCTGAGCAGTAGCGCGTGCGCGGGGGCGGTGGCGACCAGGTCGCTGAACAGCTTCCGCTTGAAGGTGACGTTCTCCGGGCCGTTCTCCTGCACGACGTCGGCGTCGCGCACCGCGTCGGCGAGGTCGTCGGCGATGTGCACCCGCTCGGCGAGGCCGCTCACGTCCAGGCCCTGCGCGGACAGATGGCCGACGGCCTGATCGATTGCCTCGGCGACCGCGTCGGCCAGGTCCGGCCGCGGGTCGGTGATCCGTACCCGCATCCCGTGGCCGGCGAAGAGCGCGGCCCAGGACAGGCCGATCGTGCCGGCGCCGACGACCGCGGCGGCGGTGAAGGGCTTGGTCATCACATGTCTTCTCTCTGCGTCCGTGGCCCGGTCGTGCTCACCGTGCGAGGCGGGCGGGTTGGGCCAGGTAGTCGTGGACGGGCTTGACCTGCGCCAGGGTCAGATCGGTCAGGATGTGGCTGGCGGAGACGACCTCGCGGACCGGCAGATCGGCGAGCGGCGCCAGCGCGTGGGCGAACAGCTCCAGCCGGGCGGGGCCGGTCCAGGCGCCTTTCACCGTGACGTCGGTGATCTCGGTGCGCACCAGCTGCGCGACCTGCGGCGCCCCGTCGAATCCCGGGGCCAGCTTCAGCATGTAGGTCGGCACAGCGACCTGCGCCACGGCCTCCTCGACCGACAACTCGTAGTGCTTGTAGCCCATCGTCGCGGTCGCCACCCGCAGGGTGCCGACGTCGAGGACCCCGACCAGCGCACCGTGGTCGACGTACAGGGCGGGCGACCCGGCCGTCTTGGGATAGGCGCCCGCCTCACGGCCGGACGTGATGGCCGGGAGGTTGTCCAGGTACATCGCGTGCAGGTACTCGCCCCGCTCGCCCTCGTAGCGGACCGGGATGGCCTGGCCGGACTCGGTGTACGGCCCATATCCGCTGACGTCGCCCATGCGCATGACCTCGAAGCGCACCAAAGGCTCGTCGATCTCCAGCGGTTCGGGTACCACCGCGCGCAGTGCCTCGTAGTCGGTCCGGTAGACGATGTTGAGGTACTCGCGGTTGGTGAAACGCGGCACGACCGGTGGATAGGCCGGGTTGGCCAGCGGCGTCGCGATGTGCCGGGGCACGTCCTGCTGGTTCATGGTGTGTTCTCCCTCGGGGTCCTGGTCCTACCGGCCCTGCCAGACCGGGGGGCGGCGTTCGGTGAAGGCGGTCATGCCCTCGCGTACGTCGGCGGAGGCCGCGAGGGAGACCATCACCTGCGTCTGCGCGGCGAACGCCGCCTCCTCCGGGGCGCCGTCGGCGGTGCGGACGAGTTCCTTGACGGCAGCCAGAGCCAGTGGGGCGTTCTGTGCGATCCGCTCGGCCAGTCGCAGTGCGGTGGCGACGGTCTCTTTGGCCGGGACCACGTGGTTGGCGATGCCGAGGTGTCCGGCGCGTTCGCCGGAGATCGGCTCGCCGGTCAGCAGCAGTTCCATCGCCAGGTGGTACGGGATGCGCTTGGGCAGCCGGATCACTCCGCCGCCCGCCGCGATCAGCCCGCGGCTGACTTCCGGGAGGCCGAAGCGGGCGTCGGCGGCGGCCACGATCAGGTCGCAGCCGAGGGCCAGTTCGAAGCCGCCTCCCATGGCCCAGCCCTCGACGGCGGCGATCAGCGGCGTGGTCGTGCGGGCCTGGGTGAGACCGCCGAAGCCGCGCCCCGGGATCTCGGGCGATTCGCCGGCCAGCGCGGCCTTGAGGTCCATCCCGGCACTGAACGTGCCCTGGGCGCCGGTGAGTACGCCGACCCGCAGAGCGGGGTCCGCCTCCAGGTGGTCCAGGGCCGCGGACAGTCCGGCGGCTACGGCCGCGTCGACCGCGTTGCGTGCCTTGGGCCGGTCGATGGTGATGAGCAGGGTGGAACCGATGGTCTCGGTCCGCACCTCGGTGGTGCTGTGCATGGTGTGGGTCCCTTGGGTGACGGTGGGTCAGCGGCCTGCGGCGAGTTCCCGGAAGACCTCGTCGGTGTGCTGACCGGGCAGCGGGGCGAGCCTGCGCACTGATCCCGGGGTGGCGGAGAACCGTACGGGGATGCCGATCGAGCGGATGGCGCCCTCGCTGGGGTGGTCGACCACGTCGAGCAGTCGGCCGCCCCGCACATAGGGGTCCTCGGCGGCCCGGTCGAGTTCGAGCACGGGGGCCATCGGGATGCTGTGCTTGGCGCAGACCGATGCCCACTCCTCGGTGGTCAGGCTCGGCGAGCACTCCCCCACCAGTTCCATCAGCGCGTCGACGTCGGCATCGGCGATGGACTCGCCGTTGACGCGCGAGTCCGTGGCGAGGTCGGCGCGGCCGGCTGCGCGGAAGAAGTCCCGGAAGTTCTGCGGGTTGTACGGGATGACGCAGGCGAGGCCGTCCTTGGTGGGTACCGCGCGGTGGCCCCGCTTCATCGACAGCGGGAACCCGGTGGGGCCCTCCGGCGGCTCGAAGACATGGCCCGCCAGGTGCTCGACGAGGTTGAAGGCGATGAGCGTGTCCGTCATCGGGATCTCGATGTACTGGCCGGTGCCGGTGCGGGAGTGGTGGACGAGCGCGGCGAGCACCGTGTAGACGATGGTCAGCGCGCAGACCTTGTCGCCGATGATCGTCGGCAGGTACGCCGGGGTGCCCAGCGCTCGGTCGGCCACGTCCACCAGGCCGGAAGCGGCCTGGACCGTCTCGTCGTAGGCGGCGTTGCCGGCCCGGTCGGAGTCGCTGCGAAAGCCCTGGGCGTGGGCGTAGACCAGGCCCGGGTTGCGGGCGGCGACGTCGGCGTGGCCGAGGCCGAGGCGGGAGAGCGCGCCCGGGCGCATGTTGGTGACCAGTACGTCGGCGCTGTCGATCAGTTCCAGGGCCCGTGCCCGGTCGGTGTCGTCCTTCAGGTTCAACGCCACGCTGCGCTTGTTGCGGTTGACGTTGAGGTTGAGCGGGGTCATGCCGGGTGTGGTGCGGTAGGGGCCCACCCGTACCGTGTCGGACGGCGACTCGATCTTGATGACATCGGCCCCGAGGTCGCCCAGGATCTGCGTCGCGTAGGGCCCCATCACCACCGTGGACAGATCGATCACCCGTACGCCGTCCAACGGTCCGGTGGAGCCGGCGGCCGTGATGTCCATCATCACTCCTGTTCACGCAGTAATTTCATGGCGAATGTTTCCACCGCCGACGTTATGCGTGAACGAGTTCAGAGGGAATGATCAACTGGCGAACACGGGTATGACCGCAGCGGTCAGACGGACATGACCTCGCTGAAGATCTGTCGCGCGCGGGCCGCGATGCCGCTCAGGTCGCCGCCGTCACCTGCCCGGTCCCGACGGAACAACAGTCCTGTGGTCAGGTCGGGTTGGAAGCCGTCGACGGGCAGTACGGCCACGTTGTCCAGCCGGTACAGGTGCATCGGGCTCTCCGCTGAGAGCATGGTCATCGAGAAAGCGATACCCGAGGAAATCAATTCCGAGGTGCCCGCGTAATCCGCCATGTTGATGCGGATTCTTTTCTTCACGCTCATCGAATTCAGCCGGGCGTCGATTTCCTCGAAATAGGCCGGGGTGGCGTCGTACGGCACGGCCACATAGGACAGATCGGCCAGCTCTTCGAGGGTGACCGACTCCCGCCCCGCGAACTGGTCGGCCGGCACCGCGGCCCCCAGCCGCTCGTGCATCACCTCGATGATCTCCAGCGCCGGGTCGGAGACCGGCAACCGGGCCAGCGCCATCGCCAGCCGTCCGTCGTGCACCGCGTCCGCCAGGTCCGCCGATGTGCCGGGCCAGCGCTTGAGCTCGCACACCTCCCGACAGGCGTCCTCCAGCATCAGCACCCGTTCCCGCAGCAGCGGGTGCACCCCGGCAGGCATCCCGATGAACAGCCGGTCCAGCCGCGGGCGTACCGCCTCGCCCAGCCGCCACGGGATGGCGCTGACCCGCTCGAGGATGTCGCGCGCCATCGGCAGCAGGGCGGCGCCCGCCGGTGTCAGGTCGACCCGGTGGGTGGTGCGCTCGAACAGCTCGTGACCGAGCTCGCGTTCCAGATCCTTGATCCGCTGGCTCAGCGGGGAGGCTGCCATGTGCAGTCTGCGTGCCGCCTGCGAGAAGTTGAGTTCTTCGGCCACGGCGACGAAGTAACGCAGGTGCAGCATGTCCACGACCGCCACCCTACCGAGGTCAACTGGCCCTGGCGGCAAGGGCGCCGAAGACGGCGGCCCTTGCCACTCCGGACCCGCCCGCCACAAGGGTCGCGCCGCGACGAGCGGGCCGGCCGTCCCGGCAGGGGCTCGGGCGGCGGCTCAGCCGAGCAGTTCCGCACTGCCGGACGGTTCGCGACGCTCTTGTCCGTTGATGCGGTGCCGTTCGATGGAGGAGCGCCGGTAGACCTCCTGCCGGACCCGCTGGATCTCGCCGAGGGGCCGGTGCTCCTCGCGTGAGCGCCACGGTGTGATCGACGTGGAGTCGGCGGCCACGAGGTTGTCGTCCCCGCCGATGTCCTGGCGCGGGAGGTCCACCCGGGCAACCGTCACCCACGGGGAGAGCTCCTCGGGCCACTTCACGGAGGTGTTGTCCACCGGCATGCGGGCCGGATCGGTGTTGAGCTGCACCTGGAGCTCGAAGGAGTGCTCCCGCTCCGCCGCCTCGACGACCAGGGTGCGACGGAAGGCCTCGTTGTCCGCGCGCACGTCCACGATCTGGTGCGTGAGGGAGGCCAGCGAGTGGGCCGTCGGCACGGTACGGATCTTGGCGATGTGGTCGCCGTACCGGAAGGCGCCCATGCTGTTGTAGGTGTACGACAACAGGTTCCGGCGCGGGACGGTGGTGAACGACAGCATGGCGAACAGCTCGTCCCACAGCCAGTTGTCGGGGTCGGTGAGCGTGCCCCGGCGGGTGAGGAACTCCGCCATCCAGGTCTTGCGGCGGGCCGGGTTCACCAAGGCCTCGGGCAGCTCCGCGAACAGCTCCTCGATGACCATGTAGTCGTAGGCGGTGTTCGCGAAGAAGACCTCGTTGTTGATGAGGTTGAGGTCGAAGGTGCCGCTGTCTCGTTCGTCGTCCAGCAGTGAGGGGCCGGGAACCCCGAACAGCTTGATGCCCATCCCGCACGCCGCGCCCAGCTGATGGTCGGGGCGCTGATGGCCCAGGCCGTTGGAGTAGCGGACCACGGCGTCGTACACGGCGGGCCGGGCGAAGATGCCCTGGCCGTGGACGCCCGGGTTGTCACCGATCGTGACGGTGGCCTTGAGGAGGCCGTACGTCTTTCCATGGGCGGTGCGGACTGCGCGGCCGACGGCCTCGCGCTCGAACGAGGCGCGGGTGCGCTGCGCGACCTGCGCGACGACGTCGTCCAACTCCTGCTGGTACGTCGGACGTTCGGTGGGGCGGTAGTCCTCGTAGCGGACGGGATTCATGGTGCTGCCTCCCTGTGGATGATGTCCAACCCAGACGGTAGACAGCAATTCAATTGTGCACAACGTAACTGACTGTGATGAATCACACGCGAGGCCATCGCAACCATGCCGGACGGAGCGGAGCGGCTCCGGGCCGCCTCCATTCGGTCTTTTCTCTACCCGCCGGTAGACGCAGACCTCTCTGAATGGAACGCTCGCTCCAGAACTCGGGCCGACGCGACCCGACCAGTCCGTGCCGGTCGCGTGCCTCGCCCCAGCCGCGCATCCCGCACCAGCCGGCAAGTCCTCGCACCAGCCGAGTCCTCGTACGCCCAGATTCCTCTCCGAGAGGAGTGCGTCGCATGAGGAAACACAGGCCGGCTCCGTGACAGGTCCGTAAGAGATCCAGAACGTCTGTGCCGTGCAGAGCTTCGACTCCGCCAAGTGGCGGAACGCCTTCTACCGGCTCGCCCTCTGCTACGAACCCCGGAGCCAGGTCATCGACGCGTTCTTCGACCTCGCCGACACGATCATCATCGTGCGTAGCCGGATCCGCCGAGCATGGACTGCCTACCGCTGGGACAGCCGTCCACAACGCCGAACAACTACCGGCTCAAACGGGCCGAACACCACACCTGGCCCCAACCCACCCACACCGGCACCCGGGCAATCCGCATTCAACGCCCCCATCCCGCAGACCCGTAAAGCAGGGGAGTACCGGCGGCGCTGGGGAGCGCGTGGGGAGAATCGGCTGCGTAACCCGGCGGGAATCTGAAAGATCCAGAAAGATGGATCAGCCCAGGCCAGCGACGGGTTCAGCGGTCTCGCCGCAGGTCAGAGCCTCCCGGTGGACAACTTCAAGAGGATCTCCTCGCACCCATGGCGAGCGGACCCGAGTTCCAGGCCGCCAGAACGAGCTGCCCACCTCGTCAGAGCGCTCTCCGCCGCCATCGACACGAACCTCGCAGGACCCAGCACAGAACCAGCACGGGGCTCGCCGTCAACGCCCGCCACACCAACGCCTGCCGGCCGATGCCGAAGTCTTGCGTGCCGCAGGATTGTCATGGACGGGGCGCATGCGGGCGACGTATCGTGCCTCGGCCGCGTGTTGGTCCGCGGACCTTTTCATTTCTCGTCCGTGGGGGCCCCTCGCCATGTCCGCATCCAGTGATCCACGTCCGCTTCCTCTGCTGCCCGCACGGGCGCCCGCATCGTCTCTCGGTCTCCTGGCCGCAGCCGCCGGGGGACTCACTCTGGTTGCCCTCTGTGACCTGTTCAGCCTGTTCGCCGGTTTTCGGCTGCGGGCGGCCATCGACGCGGACGGCGGCTTCGTCACGGCTTCGCAGCAGGAACTGGAAGCCGCTTCCTCGCTGTACGAGACGGCCGGGCGATACCAGGTCATCGTGTACTTGCCCGCCGCGATCGTATTCGTCGTCTGGTTTTTCCGGATGCGCCGCAACACCGGGCTTCTGGCGCCGGACCAGTTCCGCCGGGGCCCCGGGTGGGCCGTTGGAGCCTGGCTCATTCCGCTGGCGAACCTCTGGATGCCGTACCGCATCGCCCTCGAAATGTGGGGGGCCGCCACTCCGCTGCCGGCCGAGGGCGAGCGGTACCGGGCGCGGACCTGGCCGGTGAACCTGTGGTGGGCTCTGTTCGCCTTCAGCGTCCTGTTCAATCGGTACGCCGGGACGAAATACAAGGACGCCGAGACGTTGACGGAGATCAGGGACGGGGTGGTGCAGTACATGGCCGCCGACGTGCTGCACATCGTCGCCGCCGCTGCCGCGGTGTACTTCGCCGTCCGGCTGACCGCCATGCAGCGGCTCAAGGCGGTTGACGGGCCGTACCGGCCCGCGGTCGTCAAGGACACGTCGGCCTGAGGCCCCTGGCCCGGGACGGGCCCGGGTACGTCGGCCCGGAACGCCAGTTCCTTGATGCCGGGGATTTCCGTGTATCGCGGGTGTATCGAAAATCGCATACTCCACCGCAACGGCCCTCCGGCTCCAATGAGGGCATGAATCACCACGTATCGCTGTCAGCACCGCCGCGACGCACGCGCAGGATCGTGCTCCTCAGCCTGGCGATCCTCGGCGTGGCGAGCGCCGTGTTCGTCGTGCGGCGGCCGCTCATGATGTCCGCTCCGAGGTGCATGGCCGGGCGGTGGCACGGCTGCTTCGACACGTTCAACGGGGTGGTGCTCATGACGTTGGTCGCGCTGCCGTTGGCCGCGCTGGTGGTGTGGGCGCTGGCGCGCCGTCGGCGTGCCGCCGGAGTCGCATCGGCGTGGGCGTGGCGCAAGTCGCTGGCGGAGGTGGGCATGGTGCACGGGACGGTGCCGCTCGTGTGGCTGACGATGATGCCGGGCGCCGGGGCCGGCACCGTCCCCGCCCGGGTGAGCCTGGTACCGCTGCGGGATCTGGTCACGATGGGCCCGCTCGGGATCGTCGGCAACCTGCTGATCTTCGCGGCGCTGGGGTTCTTCGCCCCGATGCGGTTCGCTGCGCTTGCGTCCGTACCGCGGATCCTGGCGCTCGGGGCGGGCTGCTCGGTCCTGGTCGAAACCGCACAGTACGTCCTGCGCCTCGACCGGGTGTCCTCCGTGGACGACGTATTGGTCAACGCCGCCGGCGCCGTGCTGGCCGCGCTGGCGTCGCGCCGCTGGTGGCGCAGTTCTGTGGAAGCGCCGTCGGCCCAGCCTCGCCCCGCGCCGGCACCGGCGGGCTGAGTCGCGTGTCCGGTGTGCACACGTCTTTGCACAGGTCCTTGCAGACGTCCTTGCACACGTCCGTGCATACGTCAGCGATATGTTGTGCTGCTTAGGCTTCCGACATGCGCGTACTGATCGTGGAGGACGAGCCCTACCTGGCCGAAGCCGTCCGTGACGGTCTGCGGCTGGAGGCGATCGCCGCCGACATCGCCGGCGACGGCGACTTGGCCCTGGAGCTGCTCAGCGTCAACTCCTACGACCTCGCGGTCCTCGACCGGGACATCCCCGGCCCCTCCGGCGACGAAATCGCCCGGCGCATCGTCGCCTCCGGGAGCGGCATCCCGATCCTCATGCTCACCGCCGCCGACCGGATCGACGACAAGGCTTCCGGGTTCGAGCTCGGTGCCGACGACTACCTCACCAAGCCGTTCGAGCTGCGGGAGCTCGTGCTGCGGCTGCGGGCGCTCGACCGCAGGCGCGCATACGCCCGGCCCCCGGTCCGCGAGATCGCGGGCCTGCGCCTCGACCCCTTCCGCCGGGAGGTCTTCCGCGACGGACGCTACGTCGCGCTCACCCGCAAACAGTTCGCGGTGCTCGAAGTCCTCGTCGCCGCCGAAGGCGGGGTCGTCAGCACCGAACAGCTGCTGGAGCGGGCCTGGGACGAGAACGCCGACCCCTTCACCAACGCCGTGCGCATCACCGTCTCCGCATTGCGCAAACGGCTCGGCGAACCGTGGATCATCGCCACGGTGCCGGGCGTCGGCTACCGCATCGACACCGGCCCCGACACCACCCGCCCCGGCGGTACGCATGCGTAGACGCCCCGGGCTCAGCGCCCGACTGAAACTCACCCTCAGCTACGCCGGGTTCCTCGCCGTCGCCGGCGCTCTGCTGCTGGCAGTGGTGTGGGAGTTCATCCTGCGCTACGTACCCGACAACTCCCAGGGCCTGCTCGGGATCTCGCCCAACCGCTACCTCCTTGTGCACACCTTCGCCCCCGCCGCGGCCTGGGCGATGGTCTTCCTGCTCGTGTTCGGCCTCGTCGGGGGATGGATCCTCGCCGGCCGGATGCTCGCACCGCTCACCCGGATCACCGCCGCGGCACGGACGGCCGGGAACGGATCGCTGTCCCACCGGATCCGCATGGAAGGCCGCCAGGACGAATTCCGTGAACTCGCCGACGCGTTCGACACCATGCTCGAACAACTCGAGTCGCACGTCGCCGAGCAGCAGAGGTTCGCCGCGAACGCCTCCCACGAACTGCGCACCCCGCTGGCCATCTCGCAGACGCTGCTCGACGTCGCCCGCAGGGACCCCACGCGGGACCAGGACGAACTCTTCGAACGCCTGCAGGCTGTCAATACGCGCGCGATCGACCTCACCGAGGCCCTCCTGCTGCTCAGCCGCAGCGACCGCGGGAACTTCACCCGCGAGAGCGTCGACCTCTCCCTCGTCGCCGAAGAGGCCGCCGAAACCCTGCTCCCCCTCGCCGAACAGCGCGGGATCACGCTCGACGTCACCGGCGCAGCGACACGGACCAGCGGCTCCGCGGAGCTTCTGCTGCGGATGGTGACGAACCTCGTGCAGAACGCCGTCGTCCACAACCTCCCCGTCGGCGGCACCGTGACGGTCCACACCGAGGCGCACGGCGACACGAGCGTGCTGCGGGTCGAGAACGCGGGCCCTCGGCTCCCACCGGAACTGCTACCGACCCTCACCGAACCCTTCCAGCGCGGAACGGAACGCGTACGCACCGACGAGCACGCCGGCGTCGGCCTCGGCCTGGCCATCGTGCACAGCATCGTCCGCACCCACGACGGGAGCCTCGCCCTCGTCCCCCGCCCCACCGGCGGTCTCCTCGTCACGGTCCGGCTTCCCGGCACACCGTAGGCATCGTCCTCGCCCCGGGCCCCGGCGAGGCCGCCACCGCGCCGGCGCTCCGCCCGTCACGCGTCCCCGTACGCCTCTCCCCCGAGTTCGAACCCCGCCGTCCCCGCCGTCGCATCCGCGAGCCACGCCCGGAACGCCTCCACATCGGCGTCCGGCAGACCGATCTCGATCGTGACCGCCTCCCCGTACCGCACGTCCCGTACCTCGCGCCCGGTCGACCTCAGGTCGTTCTGCACCTTGCCCGCGCGCTGGTGGTCGACGGTCACCGTGGCCAGCCGGAAGCGGCGCCGCGTGATGGTGCCGAGCGTGTCCAGCGCCTCGCCGACCGCTCCGCCGTACGCCCGGATCAGCCCACCCGCGCCGAGCTTGACGCCGCCGTAGTAGCGGGTGACGACGGCGACGACGTACCGCATGTCGCGGCGCAGCAGCATCTGGAGCATGGGGACGCCGGCCGTGCCGCCCGGTTCGCCGTCGTCACTCGCCTTCTGGATCGCGGCGTCCGCGCCGATGACGTAGGCCCAGCAGTTGTGGGTGGCGTCCGCGTGCTTCTTGCGGATGGCGGCGAGGAAGTCCTGGGCCTCCTGTTCGGTGGCCGCCGGGGCGAGCGCACAGATGAAGCGTGAGCGGTTGACCTCGGTCTCGTGCACGCCCGCGTGGGCGACTGTGCGGTACTCGTCCTGCATCCGGCCAGCCTATGCGCAGCGCCCGCGGCCACCCGCGCGGGAGGCGCTCACTTCTTCCTGCCCCGGGCCACCATCACGCCCGTCAGCAGTGCCGTGCCGGGTGCGAGGGCCCGCCAGGTGGGGCCGTGCCAGGCCAGTACGGCGATCGCCGATGTCGGGAACTTCGTACGGACCTGGTCCAGCGCGTCGCCCAGGCCGTCCCCGGCAAGTTCGAGGACGAGTTCCTCCAGGCCGGGGTTGTGCCCGACCAGCAGCAGCGTGTCGACCTCGGAGGGCACCTCGTGCGCGATCTCCAGCAGGTCGGGTACGTCCGCCGCGTACAGCCGCGGCTCGTGGCGCACCGGCGGCGGCGTGCCCCACTGGGCGGCGGCCAGTTCCCAGGTTTCACGCGCGCGTACGGCGGTCGAGCACAGGGCGAGGTCCGGCAGACAGTCGGCTTCGGCCAGCATCCGGCCCGCGACCGGGGCGTCCCGGTGGCCGCGCGGGGCGAGTGGGCGCTGGTGGTCGGCGACGCCGTCCGGCCAGGCGGACTTGGCGTGCCGCAGGACGACCAGGCGGCGCAGCGGGCCCGCTCCGATGCGCGCGGTCATGCCGGGGTTCCCAGGTCGCGGGTGAGGTCGAGGCCGAGGAAGCGGTCGGCGTAGGCGTACGTCTCGAAGCGGGCGCCGTCCGGCAGGTCCGGGGCGGTCTCCACCCAGCGCAGGACGCCGAGCACCCCGGGGACGTCGAGGTCGTCCTCCCAGGCGGTACGGAGCTCTGTCCGCACCTCGTCGGGGATGGGCCGCGACGGCTGCTGCGCCCACGCGGCGACGGCACGGCGCCAGCCGACGAGCGTGTCGTGGGCTTCGCCGAGGGCGGTCGCGTCGAGCCGTTCGGGCACGCTCCGGCGCCGGGAGAGCAGCGCGAGGCGCAGGGCGACGGGGTCGGCCTCCTCGGGGGGTGCCTCCGAGTGCACGGGCGCGACGGCCACCCGTACGCCGTCGGGT
The DNA here is from genome assembly GCF_041052385.1 of Streptomyces sp. R28. Classification (GTDB taxonomy): domain Bacteria; phylum Actinomycetota; class Actinomycetes; order Streptomycetales; family Streptomycetaceae; genus Streptomyces. The sequence goes on from NZ_CP163439.1 coordinate 1,609,338, forward strand.
TCCGCGCCGCCCTCGCGGACGACGTGGAGGACCTGCGCCTCGCCCAGGCCCGATGCGGCGTCCCGGCCTTCCTCGAAGGGCCGGATGCCCAGCGCCGCGGCGCCGGCCCGGAGTTCCGACCTCTGCCGGTCCTCGTCGAGCAGCGCCCAGACCGGCGTACCGCCGAGTTCCAGGGCACGGACGAGGAGATCGGCGACCAGCAGGACGCGTAGGGCGGTGACGTCGAAGCCGTCCGTATGCGCCTCGATGCGGGTCAGGCCCCGGCGGGCGGGCGCGGCGTCGACGGGCTCGCCGGTTCGGGCGTCGATGATGCGCAGCACGGAGCGAGCGTAGGCGGGCGCGCGGCCGTCCGCAGCCATCCGGCCCGCTTTCCGGTCAGCGTGGCGCGCCTCGGGTCTGTCGGGTGTTCGCTGGTCATCCATGGCCGTACGGCCCATTCACGCGCGCGACGCGTATGTCGTACCCGGGCATCGCCACCCCCCTGCCGTGCGCACTGCCCGAACGGTACTGCGCCCCGGCCCGCCCGGACAGGAGTTCGGACATCGGGTGGCACAGCGAGAGCGGGATCCGGCGAGATCGACGTCCACACGTCGACCGCCCTCCGTCTGCTCGGGGCCCTGGGGGCGCGGCCTGGTCGAGCAGAGGATCAAGCGGGGCAAGTACCGGCCGGGCTTCGGGATCGTACGCCCGCCGGACCCCGCTGGCCCTGCGGCAGCGTTCATGCCGCGGTGGCGTTCCTCTCCGCTGCCTCGACGACGTTGGCCAGCAACATCGCTCGGGTCATGGGGCCGACTCCCCCGGGCATGGGCGCGACCCATCCGGCGACCTGCGTCGCGTCCGGGTGCACGTCGCCGACCAGCCCGTGCTCGGTGCGTGTGATGCCGACGTCCAGGACCGCCGCGCCGGGGCGCAGCATGTCCTTGGTGACCAGCCCCGGCGAGCCGGCGGCCGCGATGACGATGTCGGCCTCGCGTACGTGCCAGGCGAGGCCCTTGGTGCCGGTGTGGCACAAGGTCACGGTGGCGTTCTCGGAGCGGCGGGTGAGGAGCAGGCCGATGGGGCGTCCGACCGTGACGCCCCGGCCGATCACGCACACCCGCGCGCCCGCGATGGGCACCTCGTAGCGGCGGAGCAGTTCGACGATGCCGCGCGGCGTGCAGGGCAGCGGGGCCTCGACGCCCAGGGTGAGCCGGCCGAGGTTGACGGGGTGCAGGCCGTCGGCGTCCTTGGCCGGGTCCATGCGTTCCAGTACGGCGCCCGCGTCCAGGTGGCGCGGGAGCGGGAGCTGGACGATGTAGCCGGTGCAGGCCGGGTCGGCGTTGAGCTCGTCGATCGTCTCCTCGACCTGCTGCTGCGAGGCGGCGGCGGGCAGGTCCCGGCGGATGGAGGCGATGCCCACCTGGGCGCAGTCCCGGTGCTTGCCGGCGACGTACGCGTGGCTGCCGGGGTCGTCGCCGACCAGGACCGTCCCGAGACCCGGCGGGCGGCCGTCGGTGGCCGTCAACTTGGCCACGCGCTCCGTCAGTTCCCGGCGGATGTCGGCGGCGGTCGCCTTGCCGTCGAGCAGCTGTGCGTTCACCGGCGGTGTTCCTTCCCTCGGAGTCGACGCGGGGTGTCAGCCACGGAGGCGGGACATGGCGGGGTCGAACAGGGGCTCCTCGGCGACGACCGCCTCGACGCGCTGGTCGAAGTAGCCGATGTGCACGGTGGTGCCGGGGGCGGTGAGTTCGGCGGGGAGCCAGGCGTACGCGATGCCCTTGCCGATCGTGTAGCCGTAGGCGGCACTGGTGACGTAGCCGACCGCGCGGTCGCCGTCGTACACCGGCTCCTTGCCCATGACGACCGACCGCGGGTCGTCGATGGTGAGGCAGGTCAGCCTGCGCCGCACGTCGGACTTGCGGCGCTCCAGCGCCGCCTTGCCGATGAAGTCGCCCTTGTCGAGCTTGACGGCGAACCCGACCCCGGCCTCGTAGGGGTCGTGCTCGTAGGTCATGTCGGTGCCGAAGGAGCGGTAACCCTTCTCCAGGCGGAGGCTGTTGAAGGCGCCGCGGCCCGCGATGACGCCGCCGAGGGGCTCCGCCGCCTGCCAGAGGGTGTCCCACAGCTTCAGGCCCTGGTCGGCGGTGGTGTAGAGCTCCCAGCCGAGTTCGCCGACGTACGACAGGCGCATCGCGGTCACCGGGACGCTGCCGATGTAGGCGCGCTTGGCGCGGAAGTACTTCAGGCCGTCGCCCGAGAAGTCCTCGTCCGTCAGGGGTTGCAGGACCTTGCGGGCCAGCGGGCCCCACAGGCCGATGCAGCAGGTGCCGGGGGTGATGTCGCGGACCTGGACCGTGCCGTCGGCGGGGAGGTGGCGGGTGAACCAGTCGAGGTCGAGGTTGCCGTTGGCGCCGACCTGGAAGAGGTCGCGGGCGAGGCGGGCGACGGTGATGTCGCTGCGGATGCCGCCGTCGTGGTCGAGGAGCAGGGTGTAGGTGACCGAGCCGACGGACTTGGCGACCTTGCCGGTGCACAGGCGCTCCAGCAACTCGGCCGCGCCCGGGCCGCTGACCTCCAGCCGCTTGAGGGCCGTCATGTCGTACATCGCGACGGTCTCGCGGGTGGCCTGGGCCTCGGCGCCGACGATGGGCGACCAGTACTGCGCCGCCCAGTCGCCCGGGGTGGGGATGTTGCGGCCTTCGGCGAGGCGGGCGTTGGCCTCGTACCACTGCGGGCGCTCCCAGCCGTTCGCCTCCAGGAAGAAGGCGCCGTGCTCCTGCTGGCGGGGGTGGAAGGGGCTGGTGCGGATCGGGCGCGGGTCGCCCGAGGGCTGGAGGGGGTGGAGGATGTCGTAGACCTCGACGAAGTTCTGGCAGTCGCGGGCCAGCACGTACTCCGGGGCCAGTTGGTGCGGCTCGAAGCGGTTGACGTCGCACTCGTGCAGGTCGAAGGACGTGCAGTGCCCGTCGACCAGCCATTCGGCCATGGCCCGGCCGACGCCGGCGGAGTGGGTGACCCAGACGGCCTCGGCGACCCAGAAGCCCTTGACGTCCGGGGACTCGCCGAGGAGCGGGAAGTTGTCGGTGGTGAAGGAGAACAGGCCGTTGATGCCCTCCTCCACCTTCGCCTCACCTGTCGCGGGGAGCAGGGACTGCGTCTCGGTCCAGGCGTCCTCGAAGTCCTCCTCGGTGAACTTCAGAACCGACGGCATCTGGTCGGCCTCGTCCACGGAGAGGATGTCGTCGGCGGAGATCGGCATCGGGCGGTGGCCGTAGTAGCCGATGCCGATGCCGTCGAAGCGGTCGCGGTAGTAGAGGTCGGCGTCCTGGTGGCGCAGGATCGGGCGGACCGCCTCCTCGGTCTGGCCGGCGAGGGCCGGGACGGGGCCGGTCCAGGCGAGCTGGTGGGCGAGCGGGGTCAGCGGGAGGTTCATGCCGGCCATGCGGGCGATCTTCGGGCCCCAGATGCCGGCACAGCACACGACGATGTCGGCGGGGATCTCGCCCTGGTCGGTCAGGACGCCGGTCACCGCGCCGTCGGCACGCAGGACGTCCAGGACCTCATGGCGGGCCAGGAAGCGCACGCCGCGCTCGGTGGCCCGGCGGATCTGCGCCTCGACGGCGAGGACGGCCTTGGCGAGGCCGTCGGTCGGGACGAGGAGGCCGCCGAGGACCTTGTCCCGGTTGACCAGCGGGTGCTGCTCGACGCACTCGTCGGCGCTCAGCAGCCGTGACTCGATGCCCCAGGCGGTGATCCAGCCGTGGCGGCGCCGCAGTTCCGTGAGGCGCTCCGGCGTGGTCGCCACTTCCAGCCCGCCGACCTGCAGGAAGCAGGGCTTGCCGTCGACGTCGAGGGAGCAGAACTTCTCGACGGTGTAGCGGGCCAACTCGGTCATGGTCTTGGAGGAGTTCGTCTGGAAGACCAGACCCGGGGCGTGCGAGCTCGACCCCCCGGTGGCCGGGAGCGGGCCCTGGTCGACCACGGTCACTTCGGTCCAGCCGCGCGCGGAGATCTCGTCCGCGAGTGCCGCACCGACGACTCCCGCTCCGATGATGACCACTCGGGGTCCCGCCATCGCCGCACCTCCGGTTGAGTTGCTTTCTGCGCAACATGACTCAGGTTGCGCAACTCAATGTGCCTGCCGTGCAGGTGGGTGTCAAGAGGTCCGGTGACGTCGGAGAACGCTTGGAAACCGGCCTGGGAGAACGGCTCGGGGAACAGCAATGCCCGGTGGGCGGTGCGCGTCCGTACGCACCACCCACCGGGCATCCGTGAAGGGTCTACTTGATCCAGGCGTCCACCTTGTCGCGGTTGGCCTCGACCCACTTCTTGGCCGCCGCCTCGGGGGTCATCTTGTCCACGGCGATGTACTTGGCCACGACGTTCTGGTCGTCGTTGGTCCAGGTGAAGTTCTTCACCAGGTCATAGGCGGGGCTGCCCGACTTGGCGAACTTCGCGCTGACGATCTTGTCCAGCTTGTACACGGGGTAGTCGCAGTTCACCTTCTCGGCGTCGGCGTCGCAGCCCGTCTTGTACTCGGGCAGCTTGACCTTCTTCAGCGGCACCTCGGACATGAACCACTGCGGCTCGTAGAAGTAGCCGATCACCCATTCCTTGTCCTTCTCCGCCTTGCGGAAGGTCTGGATGAGGGCGGTCTCACTGCCCGCGTACACGACCTTGTAGTCCAGCTTCAGGTTCTTCACCAGGGCCTCGTCGTTGGTGACGAACGACGGGTCGCCGTCGAGGAGCTGGCCCTTGCCGCCGGACTCGGACGTCTTGAACTCGGCCGCGTACTTGTCGAGGTTGTTCCAGTCGAGGATGTCCGGGTGCGCCTTGGCCAGCCACGGCGGCACGTACCAACCGATGAGTCCTTCGTTGCCGGTCGGGCCAGCCTCGACGGCGGTCTTCTGGTCAGTGATGTACTTCTTCTTCAGGTCGTCGTGACCCCAGTTCTCGACGACGGCGTCGACCTCGCCCGTCCCGAAGCCCTGCCAGGCGATCTCTTCCTTCAGGTCCTTCTTGGTGACCTTGCAGCCGAGGTCCTGCTCCGCGACGTAGGCGAGGACGGCCGCGTTGGCCTCATACCCCACCCACGGGTTGACCGCGAGGTTGAAGGTGCCGCACTTGCCGGAGCCGCCCGAGCCGCCGGCATCCGAGGAGCTGTCTCCGACCTTCGCACCACCGCAGGCGGAGAGGGTCAGTCCGATAACAGCTACGCCCGCTATGCCGGCCGCGCCGACTCTCCACTGTCTTGCTTGCCTTGCCATGGTCAGTTGCTCCTTACGCGCTGGTACGCCGCGCCGCTGCCTGAGTGATCCGGTCGAACATGACTCCGAGAAGGACGATGGCCAGCCCTGCGGCGAGCCCCTTCCCGAACAGCTGCCCCTGCGAGAAGCCGGCCACGACGTCGTAGCCGAGGGCGCCCGCGCCCACGAGGCCGCCCACCACCACCATCGACAGCACGTAGATCAGGCCCTGGTTGGTCGCGAGAGTCAGGGCGCCGCGTGCCATCGGCAGCTGAACCTTGGTGATGATCTGCCAGGTGTTGCACCCTGTGGAGGTGGCCGCCTCCACGGTCGTCGCGGGCACGTTCCGCACCCCGTCCGCGATGATCTTCATGGCGACGGGGGCCGCGTAGACCACGGCGGCGACGATCGCCGTGAAGCGGGTCGCGCCGAACAGCGCGAGGAACGGCACGAGATAGACGAACGGCGGCATGACCTGTGCCGCGTCCAGGCTGGGCCGCAGCAGCCGGTCCACCAGCGCGCTGCGTCCCATCCACACGCCGAAGACGACGCCGAGCAGCATCACGAGCACCGTGGCGACAAGGGTGGACGCCAGCGTGGTCATGGCGTCCGACCACACGCCGGTGCCGACCAGCAGACCCACGCAGACGGCCGTGGTGATACCGGCGCGCCAGCCGCCGAGGACTACGGCGAGTGCGATCAGTGCCGCGCCGACGAGCCACCACGGGGAGTCCGTGAGCAGCGCCTGGAACGGGTTGAGCAGACTGTTGGTGAGGGCGTCCCGGAAGGCGTTGGTGACGCCCGAGAGGTTGTCCTGCACCCAGGTGGTCACGCTGTCCGCCGTGCTCCTGATGGTGCTGCCGGTGCTCCCCTCGCCGGGGAACTCCGCGGCCCACAGATAGGTGTGGGACAGATAGGCCAGGACCGCCGTGACCGCCGCACCTGCCGCCAGCAGCGGGCGTCGCCAGGTGATGAAGCGGTTCTTCGAAAAGCGGGCGGTCTCCTCGCGTGCGCTCGCCGCGGTGGTGACCCGGTCCAGCACGATGGCCATGACGACGATGGCCAGACCCGCGTTGAAGGCCGTGCCGACGTCCAGCGTCTGGAGCGCCTGGACGACGGTCTTGCCGAGGCCGGGCGCGTCGATCAGGGCGGCGATGGTCACCATGGCCAGGGCGGCCATGATGGTCTGGTTGACGCCCATCACCACGGTCCGCTTGGACATCGGCAGCAGGACCTTCATGAGGGACTGCCGTCGCGTGGCACCCAGCGAGTCGGCCGCCTCCACCGTCGTCTCCGGGACGGAGCGGATGGCGTGCGCGGTGATGCGGATCGTCGGCGGCGCCGCGTAGATCAGCGTGGCGATCGTGGCGGAGGCCGGGCCGATCTGGAAGAACAGCGTCAGCGGTGCCAGGTAGACGAAGGTCGGCATGGTCTGCATGAGGTCCAGGAAGGGCGTCACGAACCGGTTGAACCGGTCGGACAGCCCCGCCCACACACCTAGCGGGATCGCGAACACCAGCGCCACGAAGACTGCGGAGACGGTGAGCGCCAGCGTGTCCATGCTCTCCTGCCACAGACCCTGCAGGCCCAGGAAGGTGAAGCCGGCCACCGCCAGCAGCGCGACCCGCCAGTTGCCGACGGCCCAGGAGACATAGCCCGCGATGCCGACGACACCGAGCCAGCCGATCTGCGGCACGGGCCGGCCGGCGGACGGCTGTGAGATCAGCTCCTGGACGAAGGTCACCAGGGAGTCGATGACCAGGCGGATCTCGTTGAAGAAGTACAGGAACAGCGGGTTGGAGTTGCGGTTCGCGCCGATGGAGTCGTTGACGTCGTTGAACCACCGGTGCAGATCGGTCAGGTCGGCCGCCGCCAGGGCCAGGTTCTGCTTGCCGCGCAGCACCAGGAACAGCACCAGCCAGCCGACCAGGATCGCGGCCACCAGCATGGACCGGCTGACCCTGCGCACACCCTTGGCGGGAGCGGGCTGCTCGACGGCCCCGCTCGTCTGCGGTTTCTCCGGTTTCTCCGTCTTCTCCACGGCGACGGTCATCACGCGCCGCCTTCCTGCCCGGCGACCACAGCGAGGATCTCCTCGTCGCCGACGATGCCGAGCAGCTTGCCGTCCTCGACCACCTTGACCGGCTTGTCGGCCGCGAGCACCGCCCGGGTGGCCTCCTTCACCACGACGTCCGGGCCCAGTTCGGGGCCGTCCAGGGCGTCGCCGTCCGCCGGCGGGCGCATGATCCAGCGCAGGGTGAGCACGTCACCGCGCGGCACGTCCTTGACGAACTCACGGACGTAGTCGTCCGCCGGGGCGCCGACGAGTTCGTCGCCGGTGCCGCACTGGACCATCTTGCCGTCGCGCATGATCAGGATGCGGTCGCCCAGTTTGAGGGCCTCGGAGAGGTCGTGGGTGATGAACACCATCGTCTTGCCGACCTCGTGGTGCAGCCGGATGACCTCGTTCTGCATGTCCCGGCGGATGAGTGGGTCGAGCGCCGAGAACGGCTCGTCGAAGAAGAGCACGTCCGGATCGCCGGCCAGCGCACGGGCGAGGCCGACGCGCTGCTGCATACCGCCGGAGAGCTGGTCGGGGTAGGAGTTCTCGTAGCCCGCGAGGCCGACGAGCTCGACGACCTCCTGGGCCCGCTTGAGGCGCTCGGCCCTGCCCATGCCGCGGATCTCCAACCCGAACGCCACGTTGTCGAGGACGCGGCGGTGGGGCAGCAGACCGAAGTGCTGGAAGACCATGGAGAACTTGCGGCGCCGCAGATCGCGCAGGCGCTTGTCGTCGGCCTGGCGGATGTCCTCGCCCTCGAAGACGACCTCGCCGGCGGTGGGTTCGATCAGCCGGGTCAGACAGCGCACCAGCGTGGACTTGCCGGAGCCGGACAGGCCCATGACGACGAAGACCTCGCCGGGCGAGACGTCGAAGTGGACGTCGCGTACGGCGGCGGTGCATCCGGTACGGTCCATGAGCTCGCGGCGGGTGAGCCCGCACAACTCCTCGGAGTCCGGCACCTGGTCGGCCTTCGGCCCGAACACCTTCCACAGCCTGCGCACGGAGATGACCGGGGTGGGGCCCGAGTCCTGGGGCGTGCCGCGCCGCTGCGGCACCTCGGTCTGTGTGGTCACGTTCGACCTTCTTTCGGCGTTCAGCCGCGGAACCAGTGCTGCGGCCGGGGTTGGATGTTCTGCCAGATGTGCTTGGGCTCTCGGTACTCGTTCAGGCCGGTCGGTCCCAGCTCCCGGCCCACGCCCGAGTGCCCGAAGCCACCCCATTCCGCTTGCGGCACATAGGGGTGGTAGTCGTTGATCCACACCGTGCCGTGGCGCATCCGCCGGGCGACCCGCTGGGCCTTGCCGGCGTCCTGCGTCCAGACGGCTCCGGCGAGTCCGTACTCGGTGTCGTTGGCGATGCGTACGGCGTCGTCCTCGTCGGAGAAGCGCTCCACGGTGAGCACGGGCCCGAAGGACTCCTCGTGCACCACACGCATGTCCTGCCGGCACTCGTCGAGCACGGTGGGCGGGTAGTAGTGGCCGCCTGCCAGCGCGGGGTCGGCGGGCCGTGCGCCGCCGCAGCGCAGTACGGCGCCTTCGGCGAGGCCGGCGGCGACGTACGCCTCGACCTTCTCCAGGTGCTGTGCGGAGATCAGCGCTCCGGTCTCGGCCTCGGGATCGAAGGGGCCGCCTAGGCGGATCTGCCGGGCCCGGCGGACGACCTCGTCGACGAAGCGGTCGTGCAGGGTGTCCTCGACGATCAGCCGGGCCCCGGCCGAGCAGACCTGCCCCGAGTGCAGGAAGACGGCCGTGAGGGCGAAGTCCACGGCCGTCTCGAAGTCGGCGTCGGCGAAGACGACGTTGGGGTTCTTGCCGCCGAGCTCCAGCGCGACCTTCTTCACGGTCGCGGCGGCGGTGGCCATGATCCGCTTGCCCGTCTCAAGGCCTCCGGTGAAGGAGACCATGTCCACGGCCGGGTCCTCGGCGAGCGGTGCGCCCACCTCGGGCCCCGCGCCCAGGACGAGGTTGGCGGCGCCGGCCGGGAGCCCTGCCTCCTCCAGCGCCTTCATCAGCAGGATCGAGGTGGAGGGGGTGAGCTCGCTGGGCTTGAGGACGATCGTGTTGCCGGCGAGGAGCGCCGGGGCGACCTTCCAACTGGCTTGCAGCAGCGGGTAGTTCCAGGGGGTGATGAGCCCGCACACACCGACCGGCTCGTAGCCGACCCGGCTCACGGCGTCGTCGCGGCCGGTGTCGATCACACGGCCGGCGTCGCTGCCCGCGAGGCCGCCGTAGTAGCGCAAGCAGGAGACGACATCGGCGATGTCGTACTCGCTCTCCACCAGCCGCTTGCCGGTGTCCAGTGACTCGGCGCGGGCGAACGCCTTGGCGTCGCGCTCGATGATGTCGGCGGTGCGCAGCAGCAGCGCGCCGCGCTCCCGCTCGGGGGTGTCCGGCCAGTGCCCCGCGTCGAAGGCACGGCGGGCCGCGGCGATCGCGGCCTCGGTGTCGGGGCGTGTCGCTTCCGAGACGGTCGCCGCGAGCGTGCCGTCGGCGGGACATCGGATGTCCCGGTGCCCGCCTGCCACCGGGTGCCGCCATTCGCCATCCACATACAGGTCTGCCACGCGCCGAGCCTTTCAACCGAAATTCGTTGCGCATCGTGCACCCGATTGCTTGTGGTGGAACACCCTGGCGAATAACGCAGACCCGCGTCAAGGGGTTGGCCGGTGACGATTTGACCATGCGATCACTTGCCCGGCCACCCTTGACCGCAGGCGGCGCCGAGCCGACCATGTTGCGTATCGCTCACCATGTTGTGCAATGCGCACCGACGGAGGCCGACGTGTCCCCTAAGTTCCCTCGACCGCACCCTGGCCGTGAGTACGTCCTCACCCTCTCCTGTCCGGACAGCACGGGACTGGTGCACGCCGTGAGCGGCTATCTCGTCAGGAACTCCGGCAACATCCTGGAAAGCCAGCAGTTCGACGACCGACTTCAGGACCGCTTCTTCATGCGGGTCCACTTCGACGTTTCGGATCCGAATGTCGAGCTGGAAAAACTGCGTGACCGATTCGGTCCCGTGGCCCAGGCCTACGGCATCACCTGGACCCTCAGCGAAGCGGCCACGCCGACCCGGACACTGATCATGGTGTCCAGGTTCGGCCACTGCCTGAACGACCTGCTCTTCCGCCGGCGCACCGGCGCCCTCAACATCGAGATCCCCGCGATCGTCTCCAACCACCGGGACTTCGAAGGGCTCGCGGAGACCTACGGCATCCCCTTCCACCACATCCCGGTGACCCGGGACACCAAGCCCGAGGCCGAGGCACGGCTGCTGGAGCTGGTGCGTGAGCTGGACGTCGACCTGGTGGTGCTGGCCCGCTACATGCAGGTCCTCTCCGACGACCTGTGCAAGGAGCTGGAGGGCCGCGCCATCAACATCCATCACTCCTTCCTCCCCAGCTTCAAGGGAGCGCGCCCCTACGAGCAGGCCTACCGGCGCGGGGTGAAGCTCGTCGGCGCGACGGCGCACTATGTGACGCCCGACCTGGACGAGGGGCAGATCATCGAGCAGGACGTGGTCCGGGTGGACCACTCACTCGACCCCGGCGACCTGGTCACGGTCGGGCGGGATGTGGAGGCGCAGGTGCTCGCGCACGCGGTGAAGTGGCACAGCGAGAGCCGCGTGATGGTCGACGGCAACCGCACGGTGGTCTTCCGCTGAGCCGCACCACAAAGGGGGGACCGGGTTCCGGTCCCCCCTTTGTCGCATTCGACTCGTATACGACCCAGTGCGCGCCGCCCCCAGGTCACGAAGGCTGTTGGAGGAAGGCGATGAGCGCGGCCGTGAGCTGCGCGGGGGCGTCCTCCTGGACGAGGTGGCCCGCGCCGGGGATCGGTTCGAATCGCGCGCCTGGGACGAGAGCGGCGAGCTCGCGCCCCTTCGCCACCGGGATCCAGGTGTCGTCCTCGCCCCAGCAGACGAGCGTGGGGATGCCGATCCCGGTGTAGTGGTCCTGGATCTCGTCGGTGTAGCGCTGGTCCGCCTGGGCGATCTGCCGGTAGAAGGCCGCCTGGCCGGGGCCGTCGAGCCAGGGCTCGACGAGCCGGTCGAGGACCGCGGGGTGAAGGCCCGGGCTGCTGGCGGACCCGACGTACTCGCGCACCAGCGCGCCGTGCAGGGCGGGCGGTAGCCGCTCGAACACGTCGGCGTGCTCGCCGACGAGCCGGAAGAACGGGGATCCCCACGGTGCCAGTGCGACCGGATCCACCACGGCGAGGGCCCGGTAGCGGGCGCCGTGCAGCAGATGCGCCCGCAGGGCGACGGCGCCGCCGAAGTCGTGGGCGACCACGAGGGGTTCCGCAAGGCCCCAGTGGGCCAGGAGTTCGGTGAAAACACGGCCCTGCGCGGCCAGGGACACGTCCTGTCCCGCCGCCTTCTCGGAGGTTCCGTAGCCGGGCATGTCCCAGACGAACACCTGGTGGTGACGGGCGAGCGAGCGGGCGACGGCACGCCAGACGTACGACGAGAAGGGGGTGCCGTGCAGCAGGACGACCGGCGGCCGACCGGGCGGCCCCAGCCGGTCCCAGCGGACGTCACCTGCCGTGCTGGTGAAGGTTCGGGTCAGCTGCCAGTCGGTGTCGGTCGCCATCCTTCTCCCGGTTCAGCCGCCCAGCCGGTCCAGCAGCGCGCGGCGCCACTGCTCCGTCTCGGCGATCTGGTTGAAGGTGAACAGGTGCAGGCCCGCCACCCCCGCCGAGGGTGCGGTGAGGGCCTCCTCCGCGCGGGTCAGCAGCCGATCGGGGGCATACCCTCCAGGAGCCGCGAAACGCGCGAACCACGAGGCGTGCTTCGTCAGGAAGCGCGTCGACTCCCCCACCCCGATCTTCGTGGCCATCGCCAGCAGCTTCGCCCGCTGCACGGGCCCCGCGATGCCCACCTGGACCGGCAGGGCGACCCCCCGCCGCCGTATACGAAAGATCCAGTCCCCCAGCACCCGTGGGTCGAAGCACAGGTTGCTCACGATGTACGTGGCGTGCTCGCGCTTGTCCCACATCGCCTGGATGGTGACGTCGTCGTGGATGAGCGGATGGCTCTCGGGGTAGCCGGTGACGCCGACGTGGGCGAAGGGGCCGCCCAGCTCGCTCAGCCTGCGCAGCACCGGCAGCGCCCCGTCGTAGACGCCGGCGGGCGGATCGGAGTCGCCGGCCGGCACGAAGACGTCGTCCACGCCCGCCTCGCGGAGCCGGTCCGCGACCTCTTTCAGGTGCAGGTCGTCCCGCAGCAGCCGCGCCGGCACATGCGGGACGACCCGGTAGCCGTGCGCCGCCAGCCGGCCGGTCAGGTCGAGGGTCGGTTCCAGGCCCTTGACCGGCGACGCCGTCACGGTGACGACGACGTCGCGCGGGACATGGGCGAGCACCTTGTCCTCGGTCGCCTTCGCGGGCAGCACCTCGTAGCGGACGCTGTCCAGCAGCGCCCGGAGCCCTGTGGTTCCCAACGCCTACTCCGCCTGCTTCTGGACGTCACGGTGGCGGTAGTACGCGGCCTTCGACGGCGCGAGCGGCTCCTTGCCGAGGATCAGGTCGGCGGCCTTTTCTGCGATCATCATCACGGGAGCATAGATGTTGCCGTTGGTGACGTAGGGCATCACCGACGCGTCCACCACGCGCAGGCCCTCCACACCGTGCACCCGCATGCTGGCGGGGTCGACGACGGCCATCTCGTCGGTGCCCATCTTGCAGGTGCAGGACGGGTGCAGGGCGGTCTCGCCCTCCTTCGCGACCCAGGCGAGGATCTCCTCGTCCGTCTCCACCTTCGGGCCGGGCGAGACCTCACCGCCGTTGTAGGGGGCGAGCGCGGGCTGGTTGAGGAGCCGCCGCGCCACCCGGATCGCCTCGACCCATTCGCGGCGGTCCTGCTCGGTGGAGAGGTAGTTGAAGCGCAGCGCCGGGTGTTCGCGCGGGTCCTTGCTCTTGATCTTCACCGAGCCGATGGCGTCCGAGTACATGGGTCCGACGTGGACCTGGTAGCCGTGACCGCCGGCGGGCGAGGAGCCGTCGTAACGGACCGCGATCGGCAGGAAGTGGAACATCAGGTTGGGGTAGTCGACGTCCTCGTTGCTGCGGGCGAAGCCGCCGGCCTCGAAGTGGTTGGTGGCGGCCGGGCCCTTGCGGAAGAGCCACTGCAGTCCGATGAAGGGGGCGCGCCACTTCGCCATGTACGGCTGCATGGAGACGGGTTGCCTGCAGGCGTACTGGACGTAGACCTCCAGGTGGTCCTGCATGTTCTCGCCGACGCCCGGGAGGTCGTGGACGACGTCGACGCCGAGGGCGCGCAGTTCCTCGGCATTGCCGACGCCGGAGAGCTGGAGCAGCTGCGGGGAGTTGACGGCGCCGCCGCAGAGGATGACCTCCCCGGCGCGGACCTGCTGGAGCGCGCCCCGGCCGCGCCGGTACTCGACGCCGACGGCGCGCTTGCCCTCGAAGAGGACGCGGGTGACGAGGGAGCGGGTCCTGACGGTCAGGTTCGGCCGCTTCATCGCGGGCTTGAGGTACGCCTTCGAGGCCGACAGTCGGCGACCGCGGTGGACATTGCGGTCGAACTTCGCGAAGCCTTCCTGCCGGTAGCCGTTGACGTCGTCCGTGGGCGCGTAGCCCGCTTCCTGGGTGGCTTTGAGGAAGGCGCCGAAGAGAGGGTTGGTCGCCGGGCCGCGTTCGAGGACGAGGGGGCCGTCGTGGCCGCGGAACTCGTCGTCCGGGTCGGCGGCCAGACAGTTCTCCATGCGCCGGAAGTACGGCAGACAGTGGGCGTAGTCCCAGGTCTCCATGCCGGGGTCGGCCGCCCATCGCTCGTAGTCCATGGGGTTGCCGCGCTGGAAGATCATGCCGTTGATGCTGCTGGAGCCGCCCAGCACCTTGCCGCGCGCGTGGTAGACGCGCCGGCCGCCCATGTGGGGCTCGGGTTCGGACTCGTACTTCCAGTCGTAGAACCGGCTGCCGATCGGGTAGGTCAGCGCCGCGGGCATGTGGATGAAGACATCCCACGGGTAGTCCGACCGGCCCGCCTCCAGGACCAGCACCCGGTTGGCCGGGTCGGCGGAGAGCCTGTTCGCCAGTGCACTGCCCGCCGAACCGCCACCGACGATGACGAAGTCGTACTGCAGGGGAGCCATAGTGCCTCGTCTCGCTCGCGCCGTAGATGTGCGAGGCATGCTAGACCCGGTCGCGCCATACGCACCAGGTTGCGAACGACGCAACTTCCGAGGCCTCGTTTCAACGGCATTACTTGCAGTGGTGTTGTTTACTACGCGTATAGTTTCACTGTGAGCAACTACAGCCCTGACACAGAAACGTCGAATTCACAAGCGGGCGGCGTGCAGTCGGTGGACCGCGCCATCAGCGTTCTGGAGATCCTCGCCCAGCGCGGTGAAGCGGGCGTCAGCGAGGTGGCGGGCGAGATCGACGTGCACAAGTCCACCGCCTTCCGCCTGCTCGGCGCCCTGGAGGCACGCGGGCTGGTGGAGCAGGCCGGCGAGCGCGGCAAGTACCGGCTCGGCTTCGGCATCGTTCGCCTGGCCGGCGCGGTCACTGGCCGTATCGACATCACCCAGCAGGGCCGTCCGGTCTGCGAACGTCTCGCCGAGGAACTCGGCGAGACCGTCAACATCGCGGTCATGCAGGAGCACTACGCGATCAACCTGTACCAGGTACGCGGTCCGGGAGCCATCACCGCACACAACTGGGTCGGCCAGCTGACTCCCTTGCACGCCACCTCAAGCGGCAAGATTTTGCTGGCGTACATGCCTGCGAAGGAGCGCGCCGCACTGCTGGCCTCCACCGGCATGAAGAAGGTCACCCCGCGCACCATCACCGCGAAGACGAAGCTCGAGAAGAACCTCGCCGAGGCGCGGGAGCGGGGCTACTCCTTCACTCTGGAGGAGTTGGAGGTCGGTCTGCACGCGATGGCCGCCCCGGTCCGCAACCGTGACGGCGAGGTCATCGCGGCGCTCAGCGCATCCGGACCCGGGTACCGGCTCACCGAGGAGCGCCTGCACGAGCTCTCCCCGGTGCTGCTCAAGGGCGCCCAGGAGATCAGCCACCGGATGGGCTACCTGGGCTGACTCACCCCCGAGGGGTGCCCAGGCGCTCGTTCACCCAGTCGTGAAAGGCGCCGATGTGGTGCTCGCTGGGCACCAGTACGCCGCCCTTGGCGTACATCCGGGAGCTCATCGCGGGCTGGGTGCGCTCGCAGGCGTCGAAGTCCTGCTGGTTGACCCGGTGAAAGAGTTCCACGGACCGGCTGACGTCTTTCCCGCTCTCGACGACATGCGGCAGATACAGCCAGTCGCACTCGACGATCGTGCGGTCCACGGACACCGGATACATCCGGTGGAAGATCACGTGGTCGGGCACGAGATTGATGAACACCTGGGGCCTGACGGTGATCGCGTAGTAGCGGCGGTCCTGGTCGGCGGCGACCCCGGGAATGCGGTCCAGGCCCTCGGTGCCGTCGACGGTGAAACCCTGGACGTCCTCGCCGAACTCCGCGCCGTGACCCACGTAGTACTGGGCGGCGTAACCGTCCGCGAACTCCGGGAGCACCTCGGTGAGTTCGGGGTGGATGGTGGCGCAGTGGTAGCACTCCATGAAGTTCTCGATGATGAGCTTCCAGTTCGCCTTCACGTCGTACACGATCCGCTTGCCGACGGAGAGGTTGTCGATGTCGTAGTGCTCGATCGACTCGACATCGCCCAGGCGGGCAACGATCTCACCCATGACCTCCTCCTCGAAGGAGGGCGGGTTCTCCGCGAGACAGACCCACACATAGCCGAGCCACTCGCGCACGGCCACGCTCACCAGGCCGTACTCGGTACGGCCCACGTCGGGCATCTTGGTGAGGTTGGGCGCCGCGACGAGCTTGCCGTTCAGGTCGTACGTCCAGGCGTGGTACGGGCACTGGAAGGCCCGCTTGACCTCGCCGGTCTCCTCGGTGCAGAGCTTGGCCCCGCGGTGCCGGCACACATTGAAGTACGCGCGTATGGAGTTGTCCCGGGCCCGGGTGACGAGGATGCTCTCGCGGCCCACGTCGACGGTGCGGAAGGCACCGGGCTTCGCCAGCTCACAGGCGCGCGCCACGCAGAACCACATGGTCTCGAAGATGCGCTCCTGCTCCTGGGCGAAGATCCCCGGGTCCGTATAGGAGGAGCCGGGGAGAGTGGCGATCAGGCTGTCCGGCAGGCTGGTCGAGGTCACGGTGCACTCCTCGGGAGAACGTCGTGGAGGGGTCATTCACGCGCCGGGAAGAGCGACTCCGGACGGTGTTGTGAAGGGAGCGTTGCGTATGAAGCGTTGTGTATGAAGCGTTGCACACAAGTGTTTCGCATGGAGCAACATCGCGTGTGATACGCAACCGCAGCATGAGATGCCGCTGAGGCGGTGTCAAGACGCGTCGGCGGCGAGTTCCTTGCGCCGGCGCATGAACAGCCGCGGCTGGTTCATCCCGAGCACGGCGACCGGGCGCCCGGCCCGCCGGTAGACGGCCAGGACGTCGCGGTCGTCGGCAGCGCCTGCCTCGATGGTGACGCTGTCCGCGCCGGCCGCGTGACCGGCGAACTGGATCTTCACGCCGTACTGGTCGGACCAGAAGTACGGCGGCCGGGGCACACCCGGTTGCACCGCACCGCCCGCCAGCAGCGTGGCGACCGCGGCGTCGGGGCGCTCGCGCGCACCGGTCCAGTGCTCGACACGGCGATGGAGACCCGCGCGCGGGTCGTACCAGTTGGCACAGTCGCCGACCGCGACCACCCCGGCCAGGTTGGTGCGGCCGTCGGCGCCGCACTTGACGCCGTTGTCGAGGGCGATGCCGGAACCTTCCAGCCACTCGACGCACGGGCGTGCGCCCACACCGACCACGACGATGTCGGCGGGGAGGCCTCGGCCGTCCTCCAGCAGAACGGCGTCGACCCGGGTCTCCCCGCTCAGCCCCTTGACACCCACACCGCACACCAGCCGCACGCCGTGGTCGGCGTGGAGGGCGGAGACGATGGCGCCCATGGTCTCGCCGAGCGGTCCGGCGAGCGGTGTCGGGGCCGCCTCCACGACGGTCACGTCGAGCCCGAGGGCGTACGCGGTGGAGGCGACCTCGGCTCCGATGAAGCCGCCGCCGATCACCACCAGCCGTCCGCCACGGGCCAGTTCGTCGCGCAGGGCGCGGGCGTCGTCCAAGGTGCGCAGGGTGTGCACTCCGGCCAGCCCCTCGGAACCGGGCAGGGTGCGCGCCGCGGCGCCGGTCGCGATGACGAAGCCGTCGGCGTGCACCTCCCGCCCGTCGGCGAGCCGGACAGCACGGCCGGCGTGGTCGAGTTCGACGGCCTGGGCACCGAGCAGCCACTCCACCCCCAGGTCCTCGCCGTCCGCCTCCAGGGCGAGTTCACCCTCACCGAGGGTGCCGGCCAGGAACTCCTTGGACAGCGGGGGCCTGTCGTACGGGCGGTGGAACTCGTCCCCGATGACGACCAGCCGCCCGTCGTAGCCCTGCTTGCGCAGTGAGCGCGCCGCCGACAGACCGGCCAGTGAGGCGCCGACCACGGCGACGGTCCTCACGCGGGACCCCCGGCGAGCCGGGCTGCGATGCACGGCGGCAGGTTGGGCGCATCCATGGACAGGCGGACGTGGATCATGCCGTCCTCGACGAAGACCTCGTGCGTCCGGACCGGAAGCTTGGCCGGCGGGGCGTCGACCGCGCCGGTCCTCAGGTCGAACTTGGAAGCATGCAGCGGGCATTCCACCTCGCAACCCTCCAGCCAGCCGTCGGCGAGCGACGCGTCCTGGTGGGTGCAGGTGTCGTCGATGGCGAAGAGTTCGCCGTCGTCGGTGTGGAACACCGAGACCGGCGGATCGATGTCGAGCCGGTGGGCCTCGCCTCGCGGAAGGTCCTCGAGACGGCACGCGGGAATCATCATGACACCTCGGGTGCGTATAACGAAACGGATTGCGGTAAGCGCAACATCAGTCTGGGGTCGCCCAGAACCCTTGTCAAGGCGTTCAGAGGGCACTCCGCAGCCATTCATTTCGTTGCGCCATAGAGAACTCAACTCACATAGAACAACAGCAGCCCGCCGCATCGACTCGCGATGACCACGAGTCGAGGGCGGGCGTGCGAGGGTCGCCGGTGGGCGTCAGAAGCCGCGGTCGAGCCACTCCTGCAGGTGCGGGGCCTCGGCGGCGACGGTGGTCGTCGCCCCGTGTCCGGTGTGCACGACGGTGTCTTCCGGAAGCGTCAGCAGCCGGTCCCGGATCGACTCGACGATGGTCGGGAAGTGGCTGTACGACCTTCCGGTCGCCCCGGGCCCGCCGGCGAACAGCGTGTCGCCGCTGAACAGGGCCGCCAGGGCAGGGGCATACAGGCAGACCGCGCCGGGGGCGTGGCCCGGTGTGTGCAGCACGGTCAGCTCGACGCCGGCCACCGCGATGGTCTGACCGTCGGCCAGTTCGGCGTCCGGCGCCCTGTCGGGGTGGGTCTGCTTCCACAGCGGCAGGTCGTCCGGGTGGAGGAGGACCGGGGCTCCGGTGCGCTCGGCGAGGGCGGGCGCGGCATCGATGTGGTCGTTGTGGGCGTGGGTGCACACAATGGCCCGCAGGGTGCGCCCGCCGACGGCTCGGGCGATGGCCTCGGCGTCGTGCGCGGCGTCGATGACGATCGCCTCGGTGTCGTCTCCGACGATCCATACGTTGTTGTCGACGTCCCAGGTGCCACCGTCCAGCGAGAACGTCCCGGAGGTGACGAGGTGTTCGATGCGGGCGGCCATCAGAGGACCACCACCGACCGCAGCACGTCACCGTGGTGCATCCGCTCGAAGGCCTTCTCGACCTCGTCCAGCGCGATGGTCTCCGTGACGAAGGCGTCCAGGTCGAGCCGACCCTGGAGATAGAGGTCGATCAGCATCGGGAAGTCCCTGCTCGGCAGGCAGTCGCCGTACCAGGAGGACTTCAGCGCGCCGCCGCGGCCGAAGACGTCCAGCAGCGGCAGGTCGAGCTTCATCTCCGGGGTGGGCACGCCGACCAGGACGACCGTGCCGGCGAGGTCGCGGGCGTAGAAGGCCTGCTTGTACGTCTCCGGGCGGCCCACCGCCTCGATGACGACGTCGGCGCCGAAGCCGCCGGTCAGCTCGCGGATCGCCTCGACCGCGTCGGCTTCCTTGGAGTTGACGGTGTGGGTCGCGCCCAGCTTCGCGGCGGTCTCCAGCTTGCGGTCGTCGATGTCGACGGCGATGACCTTCGCCGCGCCCGCGAGGTTCGCCCCGGCGATCGCCGCGGCCCCGACACCGCCGCAGCCGATGACGGCGACCGAATCACCCCGTCCGACGTTCCCGGTGTTGATGGCCGCGCCGATGCCCGCCATCACGCCACACCCCAGCAGACCGGCGGCCGCCGCCGACGCGGTCGGGGAGACCTTGGTGCACTGCCCGGCCGCGACCAGCGTCTTCTCCGCGAACGCGCCGATGCCCAGCGCCGGTGAGAGCTCGGTGCCATCGAGCAAGGTCATCTTCTGCTTGGCGTTGTGGGTGTCGAAGCAGTACCAGGGCCGTCCACGCAGACAGGCCCGGCACTGCCCGCACACCGCACGCCAGTTGAGGATGACGAAGTCGCCGGGAGCGACGTCGGTGACCCCCTCCCCCACCGACTCCACGACCCCCGCGGCCTCGTGGCCCAGCAGGAACGGGAAGTCGTCGTTGATGCCGCCCTCGCGATAGTGCAGATCGGTGTGGCAGACCCCGCAGGTCTCGATCTTCACCAGCGCCTCACCCGGACCCGGGTCGGGCACGATGATCGTTTCCAGGCTGACGGGGGCGCCCTTGCCCCGCGCGACGACAGCACGGACCTGATGCGTCATGGCCACTCCTCGGCTGGTTCGAGACTTGAATCAGATGTTGCTCATTACGGCACACACCTCGCGTGTCGCAACACAGCATCCTGGATGCGCCGACCGGGGGTCAAGGAGCGCGACGACGGTGCCCTCGGCCGGGCGGGAGCGTGGCACAGCGGCGCCAACGCCCCGCCGCTCTCAGTGAGGGGAGGAGGTGGGCTGCGCGGACTGCTGGGACGGCGTGGAGTCCGGGCCGTGGGTGGAGGTGGCGGGACCGACGCGGAGCCTGACGTCGCCGTCGCGCTTCTCGTGACCCGACCATCGATCACCGTAGCGATCGGACACTGCTGGACCACGTCGAAGACCCACACCGGGACCCCGCCGGCGCAGACGGACCGTCCAGCCACCGCCTCGGGGAATCACCCCACGCCACCGGCTGTTGTCCGCAGTGGCAGCCCTGCCCGAACCCATGGAGGCCCAGCGTGTACGGCGACCCTGCGACAGTGCGCAAGATCCTCACCGAGGTCGGTGACACCTGGGCCATCGTGGGCCTGTCGACGAACGAGCGGCGTGCGGCATACGGGGTCGCCGACGTCCTCCAGCGCTTCGGCAAGCGCATCGTGCCCGTGCACCCGAAGGCGGAGACGGTCCACGGGGAACAGGGATACCCCTCGCTGGAAGCGATCCCCTTCGAAGTCGACGTCGTCGACGTGTTCGTCAACAGCGACCTCGCCGGGGCCGTCGCCGACGAAGCCGCGGCCATCGGCGCCAAGGCCGTCTGGTTCCAGCTCGGCGTCATCGACGAGGCCGCCTACGACCGCACCCGCGCCGCCGGCCTCGACATGGTCATGGACCGCTGCCCGGCGATCGAGATCCCGCGCCTGGGCTGACCGGGCGGCGACACTTCGCCGCCGCACCGAGCACCCCGGAGCCCTCCACTCCCCTCCCTTCCCCACGTCAGCCGCCCCATAATGCTCGGGTGACTTCCGCCTCCCCCCACACCAACTCCGGTGCCCCGCAACGCTTCCCGGTCGTCATCCTCGGCGCCGGACCGGCCGGTCTCACCATCGGCAACATCCTGCGGGCGGCGTCCGTCGACTGTCTGGTCCTGGAGATCGAGACACGCCCGTTCATCGAGCAGCGGCCGCGGGCCGGGGTCCTCGAGGAGGGGGCCGTACGCGGACTCCAGCAGCGGGGCCTCGCGGACACCTTGCTGGAGCGGGCGCAGCGACACAGCGAGTGCGAGTTCCGGTTCGCCGGGGAGCGCTACCGGTTCGCGTACGCGGAGCTCACGGGGGTTCATCACTGGGTCTACCCCCAGCAGTTCCTGGTGACGGACCTGGTGCGCGAGTACGCGGACGTGCGTGGCGGCGCCATTCGCTTCGGCGTACGGGACGTGGAGCTGCACGACCTCGACACCGACCGCCCCTCGGTGTCGTACACCTGCCCCGAGACGGGTCGACGGGAGGTCGTGCACTGCGACTTCGTGGCGGGTTGCGACGGGGCGCGCGGGGTGACGCGCGCCGCGCTGCCGGCCGACCGGGCCCACATCTCCCGCAGTGACTACGGCATCGGCTGGCTGGCGCTGCTCGCCGAGGCGCCGCCGTCCTCCGACTGCGTCCTGTTCGGCATGCATCCGAACGGGTTCGCCGGGCACATGGCGCGCAGCGCCGAGGTGACCCGCTACTACCTCGAGTGCCCGCCCGGCGACGACCCGGAGAGCTGGCCGCACGACCGGGTCTGGACGGAGCTGCAGCAGCGGCTCGGGGCGAACGGCGCGCCGCCGCTGACGGAGGGGCGGCTGATCGAGAAACGCGTCCTCGACATGCACAACTACGTGGTCGAGCCCATGGTGTTCGCCCGCCTCTTCCTGGCCGGCGACGCCGCCCACCTGACCGCCCCCATCGCCGCCAAGGGCATGAACCTCGCCCTGCACGACGCCTTCCTGCTCGGCGACGGACTCGTCGCGCACCTCACGAAGGGCGACGGCACCGGCCTGGACGGCTACTCGGAGGCCTGTCTCGGCCGGGTGTGGGACTACCAGGAGTTCTCCCACTGGCTCTCCGAGGTCTACCACGGCACGTCGTCGGGCGATCCCTACCGCGCGGGCACCACCCTGGCCCGTCTCCGCCGTATCTTCGGCTCCTCGACGGCGGCCAGGGCGTTCGCCGAGCAGTACCTGGGCAAGAACGCCGACTACTGACTACGCCTCGTCACCGAGGTCGCCTTCGAGGACGGTCCGGGGGATCGGGGGGCGGTCCCAGAGGGCGAGGATCTCGTTGGCGAGGTCCACGATCGGGAGCGGGTGCTGATCGCCGCGCACCTCGATGGCGGCGGCCGACAGGCTGCGCGGGACGGCTCCGGCATCGAGGAGAACGCGCCACTCCCGCGGCCCGAGCTCCAGGAACTCGAGCCCGGTCAGCTCGGCGATCTCCAGCGGGTCGGCGAGCGTGCCCGGGTAGGCGGTGAGGGTGCGCAGGCGGGGCAGGCCGGTGACGGGGGCGAGGCTGAGCGGCTCGCCGTCCCACCCACCGATGGACAGGACCTCCAACTCCGGGTGTGCGGCGGCCAGGACACTCGGCAGGCTTGCCCTGTTGACCCTGGCCACGGCCGGCAGCTCGTCCCCGCGCCGGCCGGAGTACCAGTCCTCGCGCCGGTTCAGCACCAGGTCGGTGAGCGACTCCGCGAGCAGGTGTGCGCCGATGTTCTCCTCGTGATCGAGAACGATGATCTGCCCCGGGTGTCCGTGCGGACCGGGAGTCAGGTCGACTGCGATCCGGTCGCCGCCGCCGGTGTCACCGAAGACGAGCCACCCGGGCGAGCCGACCACCCCTTGCACCACGGCGTCGGGCGGGGTCACGACCGCTTCCATGGCCGCGAACCGCCACGAGCAGGGACGGCTCGGCGCGTCGGCGACGTACAGGCCGTCCAGGGAGAACAGCTCGCAGCCGACGGCGTCGTGGACACGCTCCGCCGTCTCGTAGTCGCCCCAGTCCTCCCACCGCGCCCGCGTCACCCGATAGAGCCCTTTGAGCTCGTCGGGCAGCGCGACGCCGAGGCGGGCTTCCGCGGCGGCGATCTCCACCTCGGTCGCGCCGATGGCATCGGGGATGCGCTCGCGCAGCGTCCGCTCCAGCGCGGCCGGGTCCGCCGACGGGGACGGCGCCGCCCCGGGCACGGGTACGGGCAGACGGCGCCAGGGCTCTGGGACGGCCCCCTCGACCAGCACGAGCGCACTCGGGTGCGGGCCGCCGATGCCGGGCTCCACAGCTGGGCTGGGCCCGAGCAGATGGAGTACGGTCCGCCCGGCCGCGGAGATCTCCGCCCCGAACGAGACACCGTCGACGCCGGCCTCCGCGAGCGCGCCCCGCACCCGCTCCGCCGCATCGAACTCGTCCTGGTGGTCCTCGACTTGGGCGGCTCGCCCGGGACGCGGACGTCGGCGCCGCAGGGGAAGACTCCACCCGTGATGGTCGATGCGTCCCGCCACGTGGCCGCCCGGCGCGGCGAGGCTCTCCGCGTTGCTCGCCCTCAGGAGCCGCAGCACGGGCTCCCAGGTGGCAAAGTCGTGTATCGAGGGCAACGGTGGCCTCCGGTCGTTCCGTCGGGCGTGGCGGAGCCGATTATCACCGAAGCCGGCGCTCGGTCAGACGTGCAGGTCAGACGTGCAGGTCAGTCGTGCAGGGGCCGGTCGCTGAGCCGGTGGTCGGCCACGTTCAGCGCCTCGTCGACGAGGCGGCGCAGATGGGCGTCGCGCAGGGAGTAGATCACCCGACGCCCCTCCTTGCGCGTGTTCACCAGCCCCGCGAGACGCAGCCGCGCCAGATGCTGGCTGACGGCGGGCCGCGCCGCGCCGCAGGCCTCGGTGAGCGTCGTGACGTCGGCCTCTCCTGCCGTCAGGGCATGCAGCAACGTGAGGCGGGTGCGGTCGCCGAGCAGGGCGAGGAGTTCGGCGGCGAGCGCGAACTGTTCCTCGCCCGGGGTGCGCGGGTGCGCATCGAGTGCAGGTGATAGGTGCATGCGTGCGCTCATACGCACATAATGGCGTCGTGGGCGGTCACGCGTCCACTCCCACGCACCTGAAGGGGATCGCTGTGAGCGACGGCCACTCGCACGGGCACCACGACCACCACGAGCAGGCACACGGACACGGACACGGACACCCGCACACGCAAGGGCACGGGCACAGCCATCCCCCGTCCCCCCTCCGCCACCGCCTCGCCCACCTCCTCAAACCCCACTCCCACGAGACGGCCGACAAGCTGGACTCCGCCCTGGAGTCCTCGGCCCGCGGCATGCGCGCGCTGTGGGTGTCGCTGGCCGTGCTCGGGGGGACGGCGCTGGCTCAGGCGGTCGTGGTGGTCGCCTCCGGTTCGGTGGCACTGCTCGGCGACACGGTGCACAACACCGCGGACGCGCTGACCGCCGTACCGCTCGGGATCGCCTTCATGCTGGGCCGGCGCGCGGCGACGCGTCGCTTCACCTACGGCTACGGGCGGGCCGAGGACCTCGCGGGCATCGCCATCGTGCTGACGATCGCCGCGTCCGCGGCCTTCGCGGCGTGGACGGCCGTCGACCGCCTCCTCGATCCGCGCCCCGTGGCACAGATACCGGCCGTCGCCGTGGCCGCGCTCGTCGGGTTCGCGGGCAACGAGTGGGTGGCCCGCTACCGGATCCGGGTCGGCCGGGCGATCGGCTCGGCCGCGCTCGTCGCGGACGGACTGCATGCCCGTACGGACGGATTCACCTCACTGGCCGTCCTGTTGAGCGCGGGTGGCGCGGCGCTGGGGTGGCAACTCGCGGACCCGATCGTGGGGTTGGCGATCACGGCCGCGATCGTGCTGGTGCTGCGGGACGCGGCGCGCGAGGTGTTCCGGCGGGTGATGGACGCCGTGGACCCGGCCCTCGTGGACCGGGCCGAGCAGGCGCTGCGAGAGGTCGCGGGCGTGCGTGAGGTGGGCGAGCTGCGGTTGCGCTGGATCGGCCACCGGCTGCGCGCCGAGGTGGCGGTCGTCGTGGACGGCGAGGCGACGGTACGGCAGGCGCACGCCATCGCCGTCGACGCCGAACACGCCCTGCTGCACGCCGTGCCCCGGCTCACCGCGGCCCTGGTGCACGCCGACCCCGCACCGGTGCCGGGCGAGGCGGATCCGCACCTGGCCCTCGCGCACCACACCGCGGCCTGAGCTCAGGCGACGCCGAGCCCCTCCAGTACGACCGCCCCCGGCAGCTGGGCGAACGCCTTGCCCGGCACCAGCAGTTTGCCGCGCCGGCGCCCGCTGCCGACCAGGACGTACGGGAGGTCGACGACGGCCGAGTCCACCAGCACCGGCCAGCCGTCGGGCAGTCCGATCGGAGTGATGCCGCCGTACTCCATGCCGGTCTCGCCGGTCGCCGTGTCCATCGAGGCGAACGACGCCTTGCGGGCGCCGAGTTGACGGCGCACGGCACCGTTCACGTCGACCCGGGTGGTGGACAGCACCACGCACGCGGCCAGCGTCGTCTCGCCGCCGCGCTTGCCCGCGACGACCACGCAGTTCGCGGACCGCTCGAGCAGTTCCTGCCCGTAGTGCTCCACGAAGACGGCGGTGTCGGCCCACTGCGGGTCGGTCTCGACGTAGACGATCTGGTCGGCGGGGACGCTGCCGATCCAGTGGCGTACGGCGTCGGCGACCGGGCGGGTGAGGTCGTCGAGGCAGTCGGGAGCGGGGGTGGCGTTGTCGAAGCGTCCGATGGGTGCGTCCATGACCGCACGCTAACAGCACCGCGCGGGCCGTCGGCCGGGTATCCCGGGCGGGTATCTCAGCGGACGGGCGGCACCGACACCGCGAGCACCCACTCCGTCGGGACGTCGCCCCGATTGCCGTATGTGTGGGGGGCGTTGGCCTCGAAGGTGGCGCTCGCGCCGGCCGGGACGCGGTGCTCCGTGTCCTCGACGGTGAGGGTCAGCTCGCCCGCCGTGACATGGACGATCTCGAAGGTGCCGGCGGGGTGCGGGTCCGAGCTGCTGCTCTCGCCCGGCATCAGCCGCCACTCCCACATCTCCAGCGGGCCCGGCGCCTCGGTGCCCGCGAGGAGCCTGCTGTAGCTGCCCGCGTCGGTGTGCCACAGCCGTACCACCTGGTCGGCCGAGACGACGCGTACCTTCGGGCCCTGCTCGTAGTCCAGCAAGGTGGTGATGCTGATCCCGAGCGCGTCGCCGATCTTGATCACCGTGCCGAGGCTCGGGTTGGTGCGTGCCTGCTCGATCTGGATGAGCATGCCGCGGCTGACGCCGGCCCTGGCCGCGAGCACGTCCAGGGTGAAGCCGCGCACCGCCCGCCAGTGCTTGACGTTGCGCGCCAGGGACTGGGTCAGCAGGTCGAGGTCCGCCACATTCCGTCCATTGTCAGTCGCCCATCACTTTTCGGAGTCAAATATTCTGGATGACAGGGTTCAGTTCACTGCACTACGGTGGGATGGACCCCATCGTGCACCGAACTGTACTGCGAGGCACCCGTGACAGCACTCTTCGCCTTGGCCACCAGCCTGTTGTGGGGGCTGGCCGACTTCGGCGGCGGACTGCTGACCCGGCGCACCCCGGCGCTCACGGTGGTGGTCGTCTCGCAGGCGATCGCCGCTGCCGTGCTCGGCGTGATCGTGGTGGCCACCGGTGGCTGGAGCGAGGCCGGTGACCAGCTGTGGTTCGCGGTCGCCGCCGGCGTGGTGGGCCCGGTCGCCCTGCTCTGCTTCTACAAGGCGCTCGCGCTGGGCCCGATGG
Organism: Streptomyces sp. R28; assembly: GCF_041052385.1. Classification (GTDB taxonomy): domain Bacteria; phylum Actinomycetota; class Actinomycetes; order Streptomycetales; family Streptomycetaceae; genus Streptomyces. The sequence goes on from NZ_CP163439.1 coordinate 1,636,195, forward strand.
GAGTCGTCTCCCCGCTCGGCACCGTGGGAGTGGCGGTCCCGGTCGGTGTGGGCCTCTTCGTCGGTGAGCGGCCCGGCCTGATGCAGGTCGCGGGGATCGCGGTCGCCGTGCTCGGTGTCGTACTCGCGGGCGGACCGCAGCTGCGGGGCGCGCCGGTGCAGCGGCAGGCGATCCTGCTCACGCTGGTCGCGGCCTTCGGCTTCGGCACGGTGTTCGCACTGATCGCGGAGGCGTCGACCACCATCACCGGCCTGTTCCTGGCGCTCTTCGTACAGCGCGTGGTCAACGTCGCGGCGGGCGGCCTCGCGCTGTACGTCTCCGTGCGGCGGGGCGGCGCCGCCCTTCCGGACGGCGGCTTCCCCTGGCGTTCACTGCCGGCGCTCGCCTTCGTCGGCCTCGCCGATGTCGCGGCGAACGGCACCTACGTGGTCGCCGCCCACCTCGGCCCGGTGACCGTGGCCGCCGTGCTGGCCTCGCTCTATCCGGTGGTGACCGCCCTGGCCGCGCGCGGCGTACTCAGGGAGCGGTTGCAGACGGTGCAGGCCGCGGGTGCGGGGCTCGCGCTGGTGGGCACCCTGCTGCTGGCGACCGGCTGACTCAGGACTCCGCGTCCACCTGAGCCAGTCGAGCAGCCGCCTCCCCGTCCAACGCGGCCAGTTTCGCCGCCGTCTCCTCGTCCAGCTCGGCCAGCGCCTGTAGCTGCTCGGGCGTGACACCGTCGGGGATCGGCACCGGCGCCGGGGTCCGCAACGGCGGCTGCCAGCCGTCGTCGGGCGTCCAGCGCCGTACGACACGGGCGGGCGCCCCCGCCACCACGGCGTGATCGGGCACTACGCCCCGGACCACCGCACCGGCCGCGACCACCACGTTCCGCCCGATCCGCGCGCCGGGCAGGATCACGGCCCCGGTGCCGATCCAGCACCCCGGGCCGATCTCGACCGGCTCCATGCGCGGCCACTGCTTGCCGATGGGCTCGTGCGGGTCGTCGTACGAGTGGTTCGTGGACGTGACGTAGACGTACGGCCCGAAGTAGCAGTCGCTGCCGATGGTGACCGTCGTGTCGGCGATGACATGGCTGCCGCGGCCCAGCACGACGCCGTCCCCGATGCGCAGGATCGGCTCCGGGCCGAGGTCGAGGTCGGGCATCAGACCGGCGGTCAGCGTCACCTGTTCGCCGACGATGCAGTGGGAGCCGAGGTGGATCCAGGGTTCGCCGAAGACCGTGCCGAGCGGGAAGGCGAGGCGGGTGGCTTCGCCGATCGAGCCGAAGTGGAATCGGCCGGGGTTCTCGGCGGTCACCGAACCCGTGCGCTGCGCCCAGGCCCAGCCCGCGTGGACGGCGCGCTGCGTGAGGCTGCGCCGCCAGGACGAGAACGTGTTCTTGCGCTTGAGCACCCGCTTACCGTACTGAGCGTTCGGCTCCCTCATGCGGTCGAGGGCCTGTGATCTTCGCCCCACCGGGTGTCGTACGGTTCGTCTACTACGTCGGCGGCAAGGAGAGGGCGATGACGCACAAGGCGCTGGTCATGGGTATCGGGGGCAGGGAACCGAAGATCGACGGGGAGGCTTTCGTGGCGCCGACGTCGTCGGTGATCGGCGACGTGACGCTTCAGGCGGGGGCCAGTGTCTGGTACGGCGCGGTGGTGCGGGGTGACGTGGAGCGGATCTCCGTGGGGGCCCAGTCCAATATCCAGGACAACTGCACGCTGCATGCCGACCCCGGGTTCCCGGTGAGCATCGGGGAGAGGGTGTCGGTCGGTCACAACGCCGTCGTGCATGGGGCGACTGTCGGGGACGACTGCCTCATCGGGATGGGGGCGACTGTGCTGAACGGTGCCGTGATCGGTGCCGGGTCTCTGGTGGCCGCGCAGGCGTTGGTGCCGCAGGGGATGCAGGTGCCGCCCGGGTCGCTGGTGGCGGGGGTGCCGGCGAAGGTCAGGCGGCCTCTGAGCGAGGAAGAGCAGCAGGGCGTCACACTCAACGGAACCATGTATGCCGAGTTGGCGAAGGCTCATCGGGAAGAGCACGGGGAGTAAGGCTGTGTGCGGTCTGCGGGCCGCATGTGGCTGGTCGCGCAGTTCCCCGCGCCCCTTGAGGGCGCCTCAGTCCCTGGCAGGAACAGGTTCCGGTTCCGGCTGTGCGGTCTGCGCCTTCTTGGCCTTGCGCTTGATGATCAGCATCGACGTGAGGCCGATCAGGACCGCTGCCACCAGGCCCAGCCACGAGAAGCGCTTCAGCCAGGACTCGGCGACCACTCCCACGTAGTAGATGACCGCGGTCGTGCCGCCCGCCCAGAGGATGCCGCCGAAGACGTTGGCGATCAGGAACTTCCAGTACGGCATCCGCAGGACGCCCGCGAGAGGGCCGGCGAAGATGCGCAGGAGGGCGACGAAGCGGCCGAAGAAGACGGCCCACATGCCCCACTTCTGGAAGGAGCGCTCGGCGGTGGCGATGTGGCCCTCGCTGAAGTGCTTGGGGAATTTCCTGCCCAGCCAGGCAAGCAGCGGGCGGCCGCCCTTGCGGCCGATGGCGTAGCCGATGGAGTCGCCGATGATCGCGCCCGCGCTCGCGCAGGCGCCCAGCACGAAGGGGTTGATCTCACCGTGCTGTGAGGCGAGCAGCGCCGAGGAGACCAGGACGATCTCGCCGGGCAGCGGGATGCCCAGGCTCTCCAGACCGATGACCACGCCGACCAGCAGATAGATGGCGAGCGGTGGCACCGTTTCGAGCCATTCCTGGACGTGCAACGCCGCTTCCTCCCCTGTACTGGACCCTGAGTTCCCGGCGCACGCTCAGCTGTGAGCGTGCGCCGGGGAAGCCTACCCGTTCTGGGTGACGGTCCCGTTCTGTGTGACGGTCTCGGAGTCCCAGAGGTTGCACTGGTGCGCCCGGTGCACTGTGGTGCTCGGCACGTTCCCGCCGACGGACGTGGTGCGCAGCCTCAGCACAGCCCCCGGCCGGGTCGGCATCGCGGGCTGGCCGGCGGCACGCGGCACCCCGTCCCGGACGAAGGAGCCCCAGTACTGGATCATCTGCCGCGCCAGCGTCCGCTGCTCGGCGTTCAGCGGTGACGGAAGGCCGAAGTGCTTGAAGAGGTACTGCACCTCGTTGACGTGGGTCGCGCCGAAGTCGAAGTCCGTGCCGAGGTTGCGCAGGGAGGCGAAGGGCGGGGAGGTGCGGTCGGCGAACTCGTACGCGTAGACCTTGCCGCGTCCGGCGAGCGTGCCGTCGAGGCGCAGGGCCGGGCAGGCGAAGCGCTGATCGCCCTGGGCCGTGGCGTACGCGATGGTCGGGGAGGGGTACGACGACAGGGGGTAGCGTGCCAGCGCCTCGTCGCCGTAGTCCGTCCGCATGACGGTCGGGTACTGGTCGGCGGTGAGCGGGGTGCCGTTCAGATCGAACCGGCCGAAGGCGAACAACCGTCCCTCGTCCTGGTTGGCCCCGTTCATGACCGGCACACCGGCTGCGGCCCCCTGCGCGAACGCCTCCTCCGGCTGGCTCGGCAGGAAGGCGCCGCCGACCACCGGCGCCCAGTCGAAGCCGCTCTGGGCGGCCAGGATCTCGGCGGCCGGCTTGGCGCGCAGACAGGCCAGGTCGGCACAGCCCAGCTTCTGCGCGAAGGCGGCACCCTGCGCCACGGCCGACGCGTGCACACGCGCACCGCAGTCGCCGTACGCCCCGCTCTGGATGATCGCCGCCCGGAACAACCCCTTCGCCTCGGGCGAGGCCAGCTGGGTGCAGACCGAGCGGCCGCCCGCCGACTCGCCCGCGATGGTCACGCGGCCCGGATCGCCGCCGAAACGGCCGATGTTGGCGCGCACCCAGCGCAGGGCGGCCTGCTGGTCGAGCATGCCGAAGTTGCCGGAGACCCCGTCGTGCGCCTCGCCGTCGAGGCCCGCCGTGGCGAGGAAGCCCATCGCCCCGAGGCGGTAGTTGACGGCCACGACGACGGTGCCGGTCTGCCGCGCGAAGGCGTCCGGGACGATGTCCTGGCCGGCTCCGGCGGTGAGGCCTCCGCCGTGGAACCAGACCAGTACGGCCCGGCGTGCGGCGCCTTCGGGGACGTACACATTGAGGTCGAGACAGTCCTCCGTGTGGCTGGGCTGCTCATAGCCCGGGTCCCAACTCGCGCCCTGCACACACTTGTTGCCGAAGTCTCCTGCCGTACGCACGCCTTGCCAGGGCCGGACCGGCCGCGGCTCCTTCCAACGAAGCTCTCCGACGGGCGGCTCGGCGTAGGGGATGCCGAGGAACTGCCGCCCCTCGGCGGTGGTTTCTCCTCTCACCCAGCCCGATCCGGTACGGACGACAGGGGGGTCGGCGGCCTGCGCGGGTACGGGAGTGATGAGCGCGGCCGCGAGGGCCATCAGTGCGACGGACATACGACGTATCACCGGTCCACCTCCAGCTGCTGCGTGCGGCGGGAAAACTAGGAGCGTCGGTGACTCGTGTCAATGAAGTGGACGGGAAACGGCCGATTGGCGCCAGGAGTCGAAGGAGGGGCCACCCCGGCGGAGTGGCCCCTGGGGTCCTTGACTAGTGGGGGGCGAAACCGGCCGTCGTCGCAGCGGTGCCGACGACGCCGGACACGGCGGCCGGCGCCTCGGCGGGAAGGGTCACGACGGCATCGACGGGGGTGGCGGGCTCGGCCTGGCCACCGGAGTGAGAGCCGGAGCCGGAATCGGAATCAGGGCCGGAATCGGAATCGGAGCCGGAATCGGAGCCGGAATCGGAGCCGAGGTCGTCCTGGACGTAGCGCGTCTCGTACTGCGGCTCCGGATCCTCCTCCGGGGAGTCGGCCTCGGGCTCCACGAGCGTGCCGCCCTCCCCCTTCTCGTCCCGCTTCTCCCCCTTCTCCCCCTTCTCCCCCTTCTCCCCGGGGTCGGCCTTGCGTACGTCCGCGAGGCCGCCGTCGAGCAGCCAGCGCTGCGCCTCGGAACCGTCCCGTTCGGCGACGACCACGCTCTCGCCCTTGCCGCACGCGACCGCCAGCCCCCCGGACCGCCGCAGCAGAAGCTCCCCGTGGACGGTGAGGTCGTAGCTCACCTCGCCGGCGTGGGCGAGGCAGTTCGCCAGGGCGACCGTGCCCGTGCCGGACTCGGAGTCGAGGCAGAGGGTGGGGACGGCGGCGCTGCGCAGCAGACCGTTGTCCTGGTACGACCACTGCTGCGACGCGACGGACGAGCACTCCGCCAGCTCGGCCCGGGCACCGCTGCGGACCTCGCCGTCGTGGAGGTCCAGACACAGGCCGCGGTCGATGTTGCGGAGCCTGCCCTGGGCGATCGCGACCGGTTCCTCGGCCGAGGCCGCCGACGGTGATCCGCCGGACGAGGACGAGGGCGGGGAGACGGCGCCGGGGTGGACGGACTGGCCGCTGGGCGCGCCCCAGGTGGCCCCCGGGCCGGGGACCCCGTTCTCCCCGGACCATCCCTTGGCGGTGAGCACGGTCACGAGCAGGGCGAGGGAGGTCACACCGACGCCCACCGCTACGGCCTTGGCGCGTGCGCGCGGCGGGGCGAGCGGCGCCGGGCGGTGCCGTCCGCCGCGGCGCGGGCGGGCGTCCGGCGCCGATCCGGAGCCGCCCCGCCCGGGCCGGGAGTCGAGATAGCGCCGGGCGCCCCAGCCGAGCACGGTTTCGGCGAGGAGCACTCCGAGGCCGCCCTCGAAATGGCTGAGCTGCTCTGCGGCGTGACGACAGTAACGGCACTCCATCAGATGCTGCTGGACGTCGGGCAGCAGGGCGCCGCCCCGGCGAATGGGGACGTCAAGGAGGCGGTTGTAGTAGCGGCATTCCCGGGTGGGCGCGAGTTCGCGGTGGGCACGGACACAACCCCGCCGGAATTGCTCACGCACTCCCTCCAACGCCGCCGACGCGGTTCCCGCGTCCACGCCCAGCAGACCAGCGGGTATGGTTATCGGTTCCGCTTCGACCTCGGCGTGCCAGAGGAGGCATTGCGAGGCCCCCGACAGAGCCCGGAATGCACGCTCGGCGATTTGCCGCCTTTCGGGCGTCACGGACCGTGCGGCGCGCAGCCCGCGCCCTCCGGTCGGTTTGCCGAGTTCGGGCAGGAGGGCGGAAATACCGTCGTCGGCAGCCCACTCCTTCACCAGTTCCCGTACGGCGGCGAGGAGTTGGGGACGCAGCGCGCCGGCGGCCGGCCGGCCGAGCACGCGATGGAAGGCCGCGGCGGCCACCATGGAGGCCGAACTCGCCGTGGACGCCAGGCAGATGGACGCGTAGTCGTGCACGGCGCGCCAGTGCCGGGCCATCAGCAGGGCGACGGCACGGGGATCCGCCCCGGCCTGCCCCGGGCGGCCCGCGAGGAGATCGCGGTCGGACTCTGTGGGGCTCATCCCGGGTCGCGGGGGGTACGGCGGTCGTGGGGGGTGGGGGAATTGCACTGAACCATTTCCTTCCCAGCCGCAGGACGGCATGCGAAATGCACGTCCGTCGGAAAAGCAGGTGCCTGATTGGTGCATACCTGGGCCGCGTCACCTGTGGACCGGCTATCGAGGTCGCTCACTTTCGCACAAGCAACGGACAGGAAACAAGAAGTTCGAGTGACCAACGTTCAAAAGGCACGGAATTCAGAAGAGTTACCGCCGGTATCACCACCGGCTTTCGACATCGCCGTCGAACCGGGCGCCAAGTGTGTGCGGCCAAAGACAATTGGTACACGAAATCTTCAACTCCGCATGCCGCACAGCAAGCTCCGAGGTTTCTCTCGGCGCGCTCTCATCCCCGTGTACCAGCATGAGCCGCATGATCGTCCCCCACACGACACCCACCCCGGACGCGGACGCCACGGCCCGAACCACCCGCGCGGTCCGCAAGGCGGTCGTCCCGGCCGCCGGCCTCGGCACACGGTTCCTGCCCGCGACGAAGGCGACGCCCAAGGAGATGCTGCCGGTCGTCGACAAGCCGGCCATCCAGTACGTCGTCGAAGAGGCCGCCGCGGCCGGGCTCGACGACGTGCTGATGATCACCGGCCGGCACAAGCGGGCCATCGAGGACCACTTCGACAACGCCTTCGAGCTGGAGCAGGCGCTCGCCGCCAAGGGCGACACCGTACGACTGGACGCGGTGCGTGATCCGGCCCGGCTCGCCGACATCCACCACATCCGCCAGGGCGACCCGCTCGGCCTCGGTCACGCGGTGCTGTGCGCCCGCCATCACGTCGGGGACCAGCCGTTCGCCGTCCTCCTCGGCGACGACCTCATCGACCCGCGCGAGAGCCTGCTCAGCCGGATGCTGGACGTCCGCGACCGCTACGAGGGCAGCGTGGTCGCCCTCATGGAGGTCCCGCCGGAACAGATCCACCTCTACGGCTGCGCGGCCGTCGAACCGTCCGGCGAGGACGGCGTGGTCCGCGTGAGCGGCCTGGTGGAGAAGCCGTCGCGCGCGAACGCGCCGAGCCACTACGCGGTCATCGGCCGCTACGTCCTCGACCCGGCCGTCTTCGGCGTCCTGGAGCGCACCCCGCCCGGCCGTGGCGGCGAGATCCAGCTCACCGACGCCCTCCAGGACCTGGCGACGGGCGGGACGGTCCACGGAGTCGTGTTCGACGGACTGCGCTACGACACCGGCGACAAGGCGGACTACCTGCGCACGGTGGTACGACTGGCGTGCGGCCGGGCGGACCTGGGGCCGGAGTTCATGGCCTGGCTGAAGGAGTTCGTGGCGGGGCTCGAGGAGGGCCACGGGCAGGAGCGGAACCGGCTCGCTGCTTGATCGTTCGCGGCACGAAGAGGCCGTTCGCGGCACGAAGCCGTTCGCGGCGCGAAGAGGCACAGGGGCCCCACATGGGGCCCCTGCTCACTGCCGTACAGCTTGCTTTCTGCCGTACAGCCTCCTGCCGCCGTACGGCCGGCTCAGCCGTTCGGCCGCAGGGTCCAGACGACGGTCATCTCCCCGGTGACAGAGCCGTCACCGCGCTGGATCTCGATCGCCACGGGGAACTCGGGCCGCTCCCCCGCGTCCAGCTCCGCGACGACCTCGGCGGCCGGGCGGCCCAGCGTCGCGGTGGCCGTGACGGCGCCCATGGCCAGCTTCTTGTAGGCGATCTCGGCCCGCACCGCGAGCGGCACGGCGCGCGAGAGCTGGTCCCCGAACGCGGCCAGCACGATCGCGCCACTGGCGGACTCGCCGAGCGTGAACATCGCGCCGGCATGCGGCCCGCCCACGTGGTTGTGGTACTCGCCCTGGTCCGGCAGAGCCACCACGGCCTTCTCCGGCGTGGTCTGCAGGAACTCGAGGTTCAGGGTCCGGGCCATCGGCACGGTGGCGGCGAGCATCTCGCCGATCGACATCTGGTCTGCGCTCATGGCGGTCATGTTACCCACGGGTAGGGTCCGCGAACAGACCTGTGTGACGAGCGTCGTATCACTACCGGTCGCAGCCGGACCATCCGCGAGCCGAGCGGCGACGGCGCCGTCGCGGGCCTGCTGGCCGCCCCGGCCAGGCGTGCTTCGGCGTCGGTCCAGGGGGGAGCAGGCGAGCGGGGCGGTGCCGCGCTCGGTGGTGCGATGGTGGCCAGGCACGGGCCGGGCTGGGTCCGGCGGCGGAGGCGGCGCTGTGCGTACCGAACCGACGGAACCTACGGCGTCGTACCAAGCAGGTGACCGCCGGAACCCGGCTCGACTCAGCCGATGCTGAATGCCCCGTCGGGGGGCTCGGGTGACGGTACGGCGTCCTCGTCCCGCACGGGCCGCGCGCCGCCGATGAACTGCCGCAGGGCCGGCCCGTGTTCGACGCGGGCCGGGAAGGCGTCGGAGGCGGTGAGCCGGGCCAGGGCCGCCGTGTCGAGGGGCCGGTGCGCGGCTACGAGCACCGCGTTGCCGAAGCGCCGCCCGCGCAGCACACCCGGCTCTGCGATCAGGACCAGCTCCTCGAACAGCGTGGCGTAGGTGGCCAGTTGGGAGCGCAGGAAGGTGAAGGGCGCGGCATCGGCGAGGTTGGCCAGATAGACGCCGCTCGCCCGCAGTACCCGCTCGGCGTGACGGACGTACGACACCGACGTCAGATGGGCCGGCACCCGTGACCCACCGAAGACATCGGCGACGAGCACGTCGGCGGAGTCGTCAGGGGCCGCTTCAAGCCAGGCACGGGCGTCTCCGGCGTGCAGCCGGATGCCGGCCCCGTCGGGAATCGGCAGCTGCTCGGCGACCAGCTCCATCAGCCCGCGATCGGCCTCGGCGACGTCCTGCCGCGAGCCGGGCCGGGTCACGGCGAGATACCGGGGCAGGGTGAGCGCCCCGCCCCCGAGATGCAGCGCATCCAGCGCTCGCCCCGCCTCGGCGACGGTGTCGAGCACATGCCCGAGCCGCTGGGCGTACTCGAACTCCAGATACGAGGGCTCGTCCAGATCGACGTACGACTGCGGAGCGCCGTCGACGGTCAGCAGCCACGCCCGCTTCCGATCGACGTCCGGCATCAGCTTGGCGATGCCGTAGTCGACGGCGCGGGTGACGGGTATGGGCTCGTTCACCTTCACAGTGTGCCCGAGGGAAGCGCCCCCGCAGGGACGCGGGGAACCGCGCGACCAGCCACGACGGCCTCGCAGTCCCCCACGAACCGCACAACCCTCATGCAACGGCTGTGACGGTTCCCGCCCCGACAGTGCGCCCGCCCTCACGGATGGCGAACCCGAGCCCCGGCTCCAGAGGCACCTCACGCCCCAGCTCGACGGTCATCGTGACCGTCTGCCCGGGCCGCGCCACAGCCACCTCACCGAGGTCGATGTCCCCCACGACATCCGCCGTGCGGATGTAGAACTGCGGCCGATACCCGGTGGTGACCGGCGTCGTACGACCGCCCTCACGCGCGGACAGCACATACACCTGCGCGGTGAAGTGGCGACTCGGCTCCACGCTGCCCGGCGCCGTGACCACATGCCCCCGCCGGACGGCGTCCCGGGGAACGCCCCGCAGCAGCAACGCCACGTTGTCCCCGGCCTGCGCCTCGTCCATCGGCTTGCCGAAGGTCTCCAGGCCGGTGACCACGCTCTCCAGCCCGGCCCCGAGCACTTCGACCCGGTCACCCACCCGCACGGTGCCCCGCTCGACGGCCCCGGTCACCACCGTCCCCCGACCGGTGATGGTGAGCACGTTCTCGACGGGCAGCAGGAAGGGCGCGTCCACATACCGCTCCGGCATCGGCACGTAGGTGTCCACCGCGTCGAGCAGCGCCTCGATCGAAGCCGTCCACTGCGGGTCCCCCTCCAGGGCCTTCAGCCCCGAGACCCGTACGACGGGCGCGGCGTCGCCGCCGTAACCGTGCTCGCTGAGGAGGTCGCGGACCTCCAGCTCGACGAGGTCGGTGAGCTCCTCGTCGCCCGCGTCGGCCTTGTTGAGGGCGACGACGATGTGGTCGACGCCCACCTGCCGGGCGAGCAGCACGTGTTCGGCGGTCTGCGGCATGATCCCGTCGAGCGCGGAGACGACGAGGATCGCCCCGTCGAGCTGCGCGGCGCCGGTGACCATGTTCTTGACGTAGTCGGCGTGGCCCGGCATGTCGACGTGCGCGTAGTGACGGGTGTCGGTCTCGTACTCGACGTGCGCGATGTTGATGGTGATGCCGCGCGCGGCCTCCTCCGGCGCCCGGTCGATGCGGTCGAAGGGGACGTACGTAGAGGATCCGCGCCCGGCGAGGACCTTGGTGATGGCTGCGGTCAACGTGGTCTTGCCGTGGTCGACATGGCCCATCGTGCCGATGTTCAGATGCGGTTTGGTGCGCACGTATGCCGTCTTGGACATGGCTGTACCTCGAAGTCTCTTCGTAGGAGAGGGGGACCCCAAGGACTTGCCGACCCTCCCCCTGCGGGGTCCGCCGGACTATCCGGAGAGGGTCAGCTTCGGGCGCCGTCGACTGCGGCCAGGAAGTCCGCAACGGCAGCCTTCGGAGCATCCGCGACTGCGGATGCTGCGAGGACGAAGGCGTGCCGGAACATGAGCTCGATCATCGTCGACGCCATGTCCGACGTCGAATGGTTTTTCGCGGATGGGGAGTTCGCGGCCTACGCCCCGATGTTCTTCAGTGCCTCCCGCACCGACAGCGGCGCGAACCGCCCCCGCTCCCGCACCAGAAAGGCGCGTACGGCCTCCGGGTCGGTCTTGGCGTACTCGCGCAGGCACCAGCCGATCGCCTTGCGGATGAAGAAGTCGGGGTGCCCGGACTGGCGCAGGCAGTAGGCGAAGAGGCGTCGGGTGTCGGTGCGTTCCTTGTAGCGCAGCTGGTGGAGCAGGGCGGTGCGCGCCACCCACAGGTCGTCGTCGACGATCCAGGCGTCCATGTCCGCCGTGAGCGACGGATCGGCCGCGACGAGCCCGCCGACGACGTGCGCGGCGAGCGCGTCGACGGTGTCCCACCAGGAGACGGTGGTGACGAGGTGCCGGGCCACCGCCAGGAAGCCGGACGAGCAGCGCCCCACGTGGCGGCGCAGGTAGTCGACGGCGAAGTAGTGGTACTCGCGCTCGGGCAGCTGCCAGCAGCGCAGCGCGACGGCGGTGCAGTCGGTCTCGTCGGGGCGCGGGGTGCCCGCAAGGACGGTGCGGGACAGGGCGCGGCGCTCGGGGGTCGGGATGCCGAGGAAGGGGGCCACGTCCTTCATGTACGCCTGGGCGGTGGCGGCCCGCTCCGGATCCGCCATGGCGGCGTACGCGGCGGTGAGCCGCTCCAGGATCGTGTCGGCGAGAACGCTGCGGGGAACTTCCAACGTTCCCGCACCTGTGACGCGCATGAGACGAACCATACGGCGATCACACATCTTCGTCGGTTACTGTCGCCGAATGCTCGATGCCACCACCCGCTCTGGGGGCACCGCAACGGCCCCTCCGCAGGCCGCCGCCACGGAGCTCACCGTCCCCGCGCCCCTGCCGGCGCCCGTTCCCGCAGGCTTCGCCGCGCGCTGTTCGAGAGGGCTGCTCTCGCCGTGGTCGCGGCTGTCCCTGCTCGTGGTGCTGCTCGCGGCGGCCGCGTCGTCCGTGCTGCTCTTCGAACCGCAGAGACTCCTGGCGAACGGCTGGCCGCCACACATCGAGGGCGGGGCCGCGGTGGTGTTGTTCGCCGTGGCGTACGGGCTGATCACGGTGGCGTTCGTGCCGCGACCGCTGCTGAACCTCGCGGCGGGCGCGCTCTTCGGTTCCGAGTGGGGCATCGGCGCGTCCCTGGCGGGCACGGTGCTGGGTGCCGGCGTCGCCTTCGCGCTGGGCCGACTGCTCGGCCAGGACGCGCTGCGCCCGCTGCTGCGGGGCCGGTGGCTGAAGGCCGCGGACGGCCAGTTCAGCCGGCACGGCTTCCGCTCGATGCTGGCGGTGCGGCTGTTTCCCGGTGTGCCGTTCTGGGCCGCGAACTACGCCGCCGCCGTCTCCCGCATGGGCTACCTCCCGTTCCTGCTCGCGACGGCGCTCGGGTCGATCCCCAACACCGCCGCTTACGTCGTCGCCGGCGCCCGCGCCTCCGCGCCGACCTCGCCTGCTTTCCTGATCGCGCTGGCCTGCATCGCCCTGCCGGCGCTGGCGGGCGTGGTGGTGGCCTGGCGCAAGCGCCACCACCTGCGCGGCCGCTGAACCGCAACGCCGCCTTCGCAGCCGGCCGACGGCTACCGGCTACCGGCTACCGGCTACCGGCTACCGGCTACCGGCTACCGACCAGCGGCTACACCGTCTCCAGGATCATCGCGTTGGCGAGGCCGCCCGCCTCGCACATCGTCTGCAGGGCGTAGCGCGCGCCGCGCTCCCGCATCGCGTGGACCAGGGTCGTCGTCAGACGCGTTCCGCTCGCGCCGAGCGGGTGGCCGATCGCGATCGCGCCGCCGTGCACATTGACCTTGGCGAGGTCGGCGCCGGTCTCCTGCTGCCAGGCCAGGACCACACTGGAGAAGGCTTCGTTGATCTCGAACAGGTCGATGTCGTCGAGGCGCAGGTTCGCCCTGTGCAGCACCTTCTCGGTCGCGGGGACGACTCCGGTGAGCATGAGCAGCGGGTCGGATCCGGTGACGGCGAAGCTGTGCAGCCGGGCGAGCGGGCGCAGGCCGAGCCGGGCCGCCGTCTCGCCGGAGGTGATGAGCACCGCGGAGGCGCCGTCGTTGACGGGGCTGGCGTTGCCCGCGGTGACGTTCCACTCGATCTGCGGGAAGCGCTCGGCGAAGGTCGGGTCGTAGTAGGCGGGATTGAGGCCGGCGAGGATCTCCGGTGTGCTGCCGGGTCGGACGCACTCGTCGCGCGAGACGCCCTCCAGGGGCGCTACCTCGGCGTCGAAGCGGCCCTGCTGCCAGGCCTCGGCCGCCTTGTGGTGCGAGGAGACGGCGAACGCGTCCATCTGGTCGCGGGTGATCGACCACTTGGCGGCGATGAGCTCGGCGCTGATGCCCTGCGGGACGAGGCCCTCCGGGTAGCGCTCGGCGATGCCGGGGCCGAAGGGGTCCTTGCCGGGCGGCACGTTCGACCACATCGGCACCCGGCTCATCGACTCGACGCCGCAGGCGACGACCATGTCGTACGCACCCGAGATGACGCCCTGGGCGGCGAAGTGCACGGCCTGCTGGGAGGAGCCGCACTGGCGGTCGACGGTGGTCGCCGGGACCGTCTCCGGGAAGCCCGCCGACAGGGCGGCGTAGCGGGTGGTGTTCATGGCCTGCTCGCCGACCTGGTCGACGGTGCCGCCGATGACGTCGTCGATGAGCGCCGGGTCGACGCCGGAGCGTTCGACGAGGGTGCGCAGGGTGTGGGCGAGGAGTTCGACGGGGTGGACGTGCGCGAGGGAGCCGTTCGGTTTGCCCTTGCCTATCGGGGTGCGTACGGCTTCGACGATGACAGCGTCACGCATGGTGCAGGCCTCCTTGGCCGCCGGGCGATGACCGGAGCGCGGCCTGTGCGAGGCCGACACGATTACCGGTGAGTAGGAAATCCAAACTCACCATAGCCCTCAAGGTTGGAAAATCAAACCCATTCAGTTGGAAACCCGAACCCTCCCCTAGACTGAGCGCCATGGCCGCCACCAAAAACCCGCGCCCCTGTTCCATCGCCGATGCCATGGCCCTCGTAGGCGAGAAGTACTCCCTGCTCGTCCTGCGTGAGGTGTGCCTCGGCAACGGCCGCTTCGACCAGCTCGTGCGCAACATCGGCGCCCCGCGCGACATCCTGGCCACCCGGCTGCGCCGCCTGGTCGACGCCGGCATCCTGACCAAGCGCGCCTACAGCGAGCGCCCGCAGCGGTACGAGTACCGGCCCACGCAAGCCGGGCTCGAACTGGAACCGGTCCTGATGACCCTCATGGCGTGGGGCGACCGCCACCTCCGCAAGGACGACGACCGCCCCATGGTGATCCAGCACATCTGCGGCAACGAACTGCTCCCGGTCGTCATCTGCCAGGCGTGCGGCGACCCGGTGCACCACGAGGACCTCGCGGCCCACCCCCAGGCACCCGGATGGACGGTGGCGGGGCCGTCGGCTGCCTGACCCGGACCGACAGTCCCGTACGAAGCCGAACGCCACCCCTACCGACCCCGCCCCTGCGGACCCCGCGTCTACCAGGGGGCGTCTACCAGGGGTGCGTCTGCAGGTACTTGGCGATCTCCTCCCGGTCCCAGGCCCCGTCGGCCACGACGACCCGGTAGCGGCGGGTGAGGGTGTCACCGGGGGCGAGCTCGAGCTCGTCGTGGAATGCCCAGGACGGGGCCACGCCCGCGAAGGGCTCGTTGCGTACGAACCAGTGGGCGGGGTGGGCGCCTCGCTCACCGGCGTGATCGTTCTCGGGGGCGTGCGCGAAGACGAGGGTCGCGTGGCCGTCGGTGCCGTCGTGTTCCCCGGAGTAGGCCAGCCAGGGCGCCTGCTCGCCCATGAGGCCGGGTCCCTCGGCATCCGGGGCGATGATCCGGCCGCCCTGGAAGGCGCGCGGGCCGCGCCAGAACAGGCCCGTGTAACCGGCCATTTCACGCCCGGCGGTGGTGGGGCTGCCGAACCGCAGCGGCTCGTCACGCCGGTTCGTCACGGCACTCGTCCAAGTCAGGGCCCACGACCCCGACTCCGGCTCGATGTCGTGCACCTCGACCCGGCGCTGCTCGTCGGCCCACAGCTCACCGCTGTGGGGATGCCAGGTCAGCCGCTCGGCGATGACGACACGGCCACCGTCCGCGCAGACCTCGTCGAACCCGACGTGCGTCATCGACCCGACGCGCTCGGGCAGTTCGAGATACCCCTGCCCATGGACGTAGGTGTTGCCGCCCCACAGATTCGCCCCCGACAGATGCGAGGCCGTCAGCGACAGGCCCTTGTGCCACCGGTGGTCGTTGGGCCGGTAGTCGGTAACGACGTCACCGGCGAGGGTCCGCAGCGGGTGGAGGTACGGCTTCGGGGCCTCCCAGGCGGCTTCCGGGCCGTAGACGTAGGCGAGCAGCTCGACCCCGGTGACCGGCTCGGTGACCGTGATGCGGTCGCCGTGCGCATGGACGATACGCAGCCCGGTCACGCGGCGGCCTCCTCGCCGGGGGCGGCCGGCTCTCCCAGGACGGGCGCCCAGCCGGGCGCACCCCCGTGCATCGCCGTGTAGAACGGGTCGCCGGGGCCGATCTCCCCCGCCTTCACCGTCGCGTCCGTGAACGCCGACTTGTACAGCGCGGCGATCAGCTCCAGGCTCGTACGCCCGTCCGCGCCGCTGCTGCGCGGCCGCTCCCCCACGCGCATGCTCGCGACCAGTTCCCGCAGCTGATCCAGATGCGAACTGGGCACGTCCGCACCGAAGTCCTGCCACGCCGCGGCCTCGGCGCTCGGCACGTCCCGGGCCGGGGTGATGGCCCAGTTGTCGTTGCGGTGGCCGTACAGGTGGGTGAGTTCGACGGTGGCGCGCTCGCAGTCGATGCGGATGCGGCTGACCTCGTCGGGACTCAGCACGCTGTTCACGACGGTCGCCATCGCGCCGTTCGCGAACCGCACGAGCGCGGTCGAGACATCCTCCGTCTCCACGTCGTGCACCAGACGCCCGGCCATGGCCCGCACCTCGCTCCACGGTCCGAGCAGATCGAGCAGCAGATCCATCTGATGGATCCCGTGCCCCATCGCCGGTCCGCCGCCCTCGGTCTGCCAGCGGCCGCGCCAGGGCACGGCGTAGTAGGCGGTGTCGCGGTACCAGGTGGTCTGGCAGTGCGCGACGAGCGGACGGCCCATGGCCTGCTCGGCGAGCAGCCGTCGTACGTGCCGGGTGCCCGAGCCGAAGCGGTGCTGGAAGACGATCGAGGCGTACGGTCCGCCGTCCTCGCCCTCCTCCGCCTCGACTGCGTCGAAGTCGGCGAGGCTCGGCACCGGCGGCTTCTCGCACCACACCCAGGCGCCGGCACGCAGCGCGGCGACGGTCTGGTCGCGGTGCAGGGTCGGCGGCGTGCAGATGATGACCAGGTCGGGCCGCTGCTCCTGGAGCATCAGGTCGGGATCGGTGTAGGCACGGGGCACCCCAGCCCCAGCCCCAGCCACGGCCGCTACCCCTGTCCCTGCCCCTGCCCCTGCCCCTGCCCCTGCCTCAACCCCGACCTCAGCCGCGATCGCGCAAAAGTCATCGGCCGACTCCGCAGCAATGTCGACGGCGGCGACGATCTCCGTCTCCCCTTCCGCTGCGAGCCTGGCGAGCGCGGGCAGGTGGGAGTCGCGGGCGATGGCGCCGGTCCCGATCACGGCGACCCTGATGCGGCGGCCGGGCAGCGGGGCCAGGGGGGACTGGGGGTGCCGGTGATCCGTCCCGGGAGCGGTCTCGGATGTGGCCATGGGCGGATCGGACTCCTCCGGGACAACGGGTGGCGCCGACGGGCACCGTAGGGACGGGCGACGGATGCAGCAAGCGCTTTCCGCTCGCTGCAACGTAAGCGGCGGCCCCGCAGCAGGTCAACACCGGTATGCCCGCGGTCGGCGAGCGGCCGCCCAGCCCCCTGTGCCGGAGCCGTCATCGCGGGACGCTACGCTGCCCCTCGACACTCGCGATCTCTGCCCCGCCGACGCGGTGTCCCCGTCATCCCTTGCCACGATCAACTCTTGGACTCCGTAACTTCATGTCTTGGTTTGAATCGCTCATCCTCGGACTCGTCCAGGGGCTGACCGAGTTCCTCCCCGTGTCCTCCAGCGCGCACCTGCGGCTGACCGCGGCGTTCTCGGGCTGGGAGGACCCCGGTGCGGCCTTCACAGCGATCACCCAGATCGGCACGGAGGCCGCGGTACTGATCTACTTCCGCAAGGACATCGGGCGGATCATCTCGGCGTGGGCGCGCTCGCTGACCAACAAGGAGATGCGACAGGATCACGACGCGCAGATGGGCTGGCTGGTGATCGTGGGCTCGATCCCGATCGGCGTGCTCGGCCTGACGCTCAAGGACCAGATCGAGGGTCCCTTCCGCGACCTGCGCATCACGGCGACGATGCTGATCGTGGTCGGCATCATCATCGGCGTCGCCGACCGGCTGGCCGCACGTGACGAGTCGGGCGGCCGGCACCGCGCCGCCAAGCAGCGCAAGGGCCTCGAGGACCTGAACGTCAAGGACGGCCTGATCTTCGGCCTGTGCCAGTCCGCGGCGCTCATCCCCGGAGTCTCCCGCTCCGGCGCCACCATCAGCGGCGGCCTCTTCATGGGCTACACACGCGAGTCCGCGGCCCGCTACTCCTTCCTCCTCGCGATCCCTGCCGTCCTCGCCTCCGGCCTCTTCGAGCTCAAGGACGCGATGGAGAGCGACCACGTCTCCTGGGGCCCGACGATCTTCGCGACGGTGATCGCCTTCGCGTCCGGTTACGCAGTAATCGCGTGGTTCATGAAGTTCATCTCGACCAAGAGCTTCATGCCGTTCGTCTGGTACCGCATCGCGCTCGGCATCGTCATCATCGTCCTCGTGGCCACCGGCGCCCTCAGCCCGCACGCGGCGGAGTCGGCGGGCTGACGGCCCGGCCGGCGTTACTCAGCGGAACTCAAGGGTGCGCAGCATGCCCTCGAACCGGGGGAAGGCGACCTTCCGGTCCTGAGGCCGAGTGGTGTTGATCGTGGACCAGGCCAGCAGGGGCCTGCCGGGCGCGTCGATGACGGCGACCCGCAACTCGTACTCCGGCTGGAGCCCGTAGCAGTCCTCGTGGAGATTCGCCTCGGCCGTGATGCAGCCAAGTGACCCGTCGAGCGGCTTGTCGGAGGTGCCGGTCAGCAAGGTGGCGGACCGGCCGTCGACGCTGATGGACCTCTCGTCCCGCCACGTGGCGTGGTGCCGGGAATGTTCGCGCAGGTAGGCAAGGTATCCCTCGTATGTGCCGGGCGGCTTCTCAGGCGCCCCGTCGCCTCCCGGCCGGTACACCGCTTCGGGCAGCAGAAACCGAATCATGTTCGCCGGCCCCACCCAGGTCAGGAACGTCCCGGTGTCCGATGCCCGCCAGGTGTCGAGTGCGGGAGGGAGAGTCAGGGTGAGCGGCACGGCGAACGACCGGGTCGTGTAGGTCCGCGACGTCGGCGTGGCTGTCGAGGAGGTGGCGGCTTCCCCTTCGCCCCCACCACAGGCGACCGCGGACAGCAGCGCGGCGGCACTCAGCGCCGCGACTGCGCCTCGGCGAAAGCGGGCAGGTCTCACCCCGGCCACCTCCGAACGACCTGTGCGAGGTGCGACATCGAGGCCGGCTGCCCGGGCCCGGCAAGCGCGAGGACGTACACACCGTTCACCATCGCTACAGTGCCGCATCGGGCGGTCGGGCAAACGCCGTGTCACACGTACGCACGCGTCGCGGGCGCTTCGATCGGCTCCGGCGACGAGGGGGCCGCCGTGACGTGCCGGATCGACCGCCCGTTCAGACCCTGACAGCACCCACCGCGAAATCCCGTGACCAACGACATACGTGGTGTGTAGCCGTCCGGTAGCGCACTGTCAGCCCTTGCCCCTAGGCTTGTCCGCATGTCCCCCCATTCCTTAGGCCCTGGTTCCGTGCGGTCTGCTGCCGAGGTGAACGAGGAGATACGCGCCCTGTGGCTGCGCGCGGGCGGCTCCCTGTCGGCTCAGGAGCGCGCGGAGTACGAGCTGTTGGTGGTCGAGTGGGCGGCCGCCATCCGCGGTGAGGTCATCAAGGCGGCCTGAGGCCCCGGCTCCACGCCTAAGATCCACTCCATGGAGCATCTTGACGACGTGGCGCCGCGTCGCGGCCTGATCATCTTCCTCAACGGCACGTCCAGTTCGGGCAAGTCGAGCATCGCTGCCGAACTGCTGCGCATCCTGGACGAGCCGTACTTCCATATGCCTGTCGATTCCTTCCACGCGATGCGTTCCAAGGTGCCCGTCCCGCAGGACCTGCTCGCCACCGTCCTGCACCGCACCTGGCAGGGCTTCCACCGCGCGGTCGCGGGCATGGCCGCCGCCGGCAACAACGTCGTCGTCGATCATGTGCTGAGCGCCGAGTGGCGGCTCAGGGACTGCCTGTCGCTCTTCGTGCCACCGGACGTCGTCCTCGTCAAAGTGCACTGCGGTCCGCAGGAGTTGGAGCGCCGGGAGCGCGAGCGCGCCGACCGGCCGCCCGGCCTCGCCGCCAGTCAGCTGGAGCGGGTGCACGCTCATGGCGTCTACGACGTGGAGTGCGACACCGGCCGCAGCACACCGCAGGAGTGCGCCCGCCTCATCAAGGACTTCCTGCCCCGCAGGCCCAGCCCCACCGCCTTCGAACAGCTGCGACGATCAGCGGTCACTCTGGGCTCGTAGATGCGCGAGGGCCTCGTCCTCCACCGGATAGGGCCGCTCCTGTGGCAACAGTTCGGCCGCACGCTCCAGTTCGCCCGCCCGCACGCGCGCGTGGATCTCCGTGGCGAGCGGTGTCACGTCCTCGATGCCGACGATCCACTCGTCCGCGTACCGGGCGGCCGCTTCGCCGGTGAGCCCCAGTTGCAGGGACCGGTACGGCAAGGGGTTGAGGTGCAGATCGCGCTCCGGATCCCACTGCACGCGCGCGGGTGCCGTCCTCAACTGCCGCTTCCAGGCGCCCTGGTCGCCGTGCAGGGCGGGGACGTGGTGCGAGAGGCACGCGTGACGCAGTGCCCATGCGAAGCCCTCCCGGCTGATCTCGACGGCGAGGACGGTCTCCTGACCCTCCTTCGTGGCCCAGCCGCAGCGGTACATCATCCACAGGAACGACGGCTTGATCCACGTCATACGGTCGCGGCTCCACGACGACGGAAAACGGCCGTCGCGGGCGGCGGCCCCGCCGATCTGGGGTCGGTAGGCCTGGTAGACGGTCACCGTGGACTCGGTGTGGTGTGCACGTATGCGGAACTTGGGCTCCTGCGGGACCGGCTGCACGGACCGGTCGTCCTGGTGGTTCTCGTTGGGATCCTTCGAATCGCTCTCGTTCGGGTCGTTCGGGTCGTTCTCGTTCGGATCGTTCAGGTCGTTCACGAGAACAGCCTCACCCCCGACCCCGCCGACATCCACCGAATATCGCCGCACGCCCTCTTGGCTCCGTCCACCTCATGCCCAACACTGAGCCGATGACGCAGCGTGTGGAGCTCGCGACCCTGAGGGACCGGCTCGCGGTCGAGGAACTGATCACCGACTACGCGGTGGCCGTGGACGACGGCGACTGGGCGGCGTACAGGAGCCTGTTCGCCCCGGAGGGACGCGCGGACTACCGCTCGGCCGGCGGCATCGAGGGGGACGCCGGACAGGTCGCCGCCTGGCTCGCGGAGAGCATGCGGGTCTTCTCGATGCGGCAACATCTCATCGTCAACCGCCGGGTGCGCTTCGGGGTCCTCGAGCAGGACGCCGGCGACACGGCCCGGGTCCAGGCCGACTACGTCAATCCGATGCGGTTCGCCGAGAACGGCGACGGCTTCGCCGCCCCCGATTTCGTGTGCGGCGGCCGGTACGCCTTCGGGCTGCTGCGGACGTACGACGGCTGGCGGCTGCGCGAGGTGGTCGTGCAGGAGAAGTGGCGCCGTCTGCCCGACCGGACCGCGCCGGCGGTGATCGACTGAGCGGGGTCCACTGTCCACTGTCAGTGCCTGCGAGCACACTGGAAGGATCACGGGCAGGGAGGCGCCGCATGAAGACGATCAGCTACTGGCTCGCTTCGCCGTGGCGGCGCTCGGCCGCCGCCACGCTGGCCGGTGCGCTGCCCGTGCTCGCCTATCCGGAGCCGTCGCTGTGGTGGTTGGCGTACGTCGCCCTGGTCCCGTGGATCGCGCTGCTGCGCTCCGCACCGACCGAGAAGCGGGCGCTGTACGACGGCTGGTGGGGCGGGTTCGGCTTCATGCTGGCGATGCACCACTGGCTGGTGCCGAGCCTGCATGTGTTCACGTTCGTCATCGCGGCCCTGCTCGGCGCGCTGTGGGCCCCCTGGGGCTGGCTGGTGCGCCGTTTACTGGCCGGGAAGCCGCCCCCGGGCCGGGTCGCCGCTGCTCTTGCCGTCCTGCCGTCGGGCTGGCTGCTGATCGAGCTGGTCCGTTCCTGGCAGGGGCTCGGCGGGCCGTGGGGCGTGCTGGGCTCCAGTCAGTGGGAGGTGGAGCCCGCGCTGCGGCTGGCCTCGGTGGGCGGGGTGTGGCTGATCAGCTTCCTGGTGGTGGCCGTCAATGTCGCGGTCGCCGTGCTGGTGGCGGTGCGCAGGTGCCGGGTGCCCGCGGTGGCCGGGCTCCTCGCCACGGCCGTCGCCACCTCGGCCGCCTGGGTGTGGTCCCCGCGCCCCGACGTCTCGGACCGGGTCCGGATCGCCGTCGTGCAGCCGGGCGTCATCCAGGGCGGGGCCGGCGCCGACCGGCGCTTCGACCGGGAGGAGCAACTCACCCGCGACCTGGCGGGTCAGGACGTCGACCTGGTCGTCTGGGGTGAGAGCAGCGTCGGCTACGACCTCGACGACCGGCCCGACTTCGCCCGGCGGCTCGCCGCGCTATCACGCGAGACGGGGGCGAACATCCTGGTCAACGTGGACGCGCGACGCTCCGACAAACCCGGCATCTACAAGAGCTCGATCCTCGTCGGCCCGGACGGCCCGACCGGCGCCCGCTACGACAAGATGCGGCTGGTCCCCTTCGGGGAGTACATACCGCTCCGCTCGATGCTGGGCTGGGCCACCTCCGTGGGCAAGGCGGCGGCCGAGGACCGCAGGCGCGGCACCGAGCAGGTCGTGATGGACGCCGGGCACGGGCTGCGGATCGGCCCGATGGTCTGCTTCGAGTCCGCGTTCTCCGACATGAGCCGCAACCTCACCGACGACGGCGCCCAGGTGCTGATCGCCCAGTCGGCGACCTCGACGTTCCAGCAGAGCTGGGCCCCCGAGCAGCATGCCTCGCTCGCCGCGCTGCGCCCCGCCGAGACCGGCCGGCCGATGGTGCACGCGACGCTGACCGGCGTCTCCGCCGTGTACGGCCCCAGCGGGCAGCGCATCGGTTCCTGGCTCGGCACGGACGAGAGCACGAGCGCGGTCTACGACGTGCCGCTGGCCGGCGGTGTGACGCCGTACGTCCGCTTCGGCGACTGGCCGGTGCGGGCGGCGCTGCTGATCATCGCCGCGTGGGGCGCGAGCGAGGGCATCCGGACCCTGCGGCCACGGCTCAGGCGGCCCGCTCCTGAACCGCCCGTACAACCCGCTCGCACAGCTCATGGGTCGCCAGCGCGTCCCGGGCGCTGAGCACCTTGCCCGCGCGCACGGCGTCGAGGAAGGCCAGCACCGCCTGCTCGATGCCGCGCTGCCGGGCCACCGGCACCCAGTCCCCGCGTCGCCGCACGGTCGGCTGGCCCTTGTGGTCGACGACCTCGGCGAGGTTGAGGACCTGACGCTTGGTGTCCTGCCCGGACACCTCCAGGACCTCCTCGGCCGAGCCGCTGAGCCGGTTCATCACGCCGAGCGCGGTGAAGCCGTCTCCGGCGAGCTGCAGCACGACGTGGTGCAGCAGCCCGCTCTCGACGCGGGCGCGCACGGTCACGTCGTCGATCGGGCCCGGCACCAGGAAGCGCAGGGTGTCCACGACGTGGATGAAGTCGTCCAGGATCATCGAGCGCGGCTCTTCCGGCAGCCCGATCCGGTTCTTCTGCATCAGGATCAGCTCGCGCGGATGGTCGGCGCACTGTGTGTAGCCGGGGGCGTAACGCCGGTTGAAGCCGACGGCGAGGCTCACGTCGCGCCGCTCGGCGAGCGCCACCAGCCGCTCGGAGTCGGCGAGTTCGTAGGCGAGCGGCTTGTCGACGTACGTCGGCACACCCGCCTCCAGCAGCCGGGTCACGATCTCCGGGTGCGCGACGGTGGCCGCGTGCACGAAGGCCGCGTCGAGGCCCTGGGCGAGGAGCGAGTCGAGGTCCGCGTGCCGCTGTGCCGACGGCAGGTGGAGGCTGTCGGCGACCCGGGCGAGCGTCGCGGGCGTACGGGTCTGCAGATGCAGTTCGACCCCCGGCTGGACGCCGAGCACCGGCAGATAGGCCTTCTGCGCGATGTCACCGAGTCCGATGCAGCCGACCTTCACGGGGTGTTCTCCTCTGGTGGTTGCCTGCCGGGGCCTTCCCGGCAGCATACGGCGCCTGTGGCGGCCGCCAGTCGGCGATGCCCGCGAAGCCCCGCAGGAGCAGCGAGGGAGCGGCCTTGGACAGCCCGGCCATCGCCGCGTTCCGTACGGCGATGGCGGTGCGGCCGGTCGTCATGTTGAGGCGGCCGACCTTCACGGCACGGCGCGCGATGGCGGTCGTACGCGGGAGCCGGGCTGCCGTGTACGCGGCGAGGTCGGCGCAGTGGTGGGCGAGTACGACGGCGTCCTCGACGGCCTGGTTGCCGCCCTGCCCCAGCGTCGGCGGCATGGCGTGCGCGGCGTCGCCGACCAGGGCGACCCGGCCACGGTGGTAGGCGGGCAGCGGCTCGGCGATGTGGTGGACGTCGTGGCGCAGGACGTCCTCGGGGCGGGCGGCGGCGAGGATCGCGGGGATCGGGTCGTGCCAGTCTCCGTAGCGGCGGAGCAGTTCGGTCTTCTCGTCGTCGGGGGCACGTTCCGCGGCGGGCGTGATCGCCGCGGCGTACGCGTAGACGCGGCCGTCCTTGAGCGGGTGCGAGCCCCAGATGCGGCCCCGGCCCCAGGTCTCGTGCGAGGCGAATTCCAGGCCGGGCAGGGGGATGACGACCCGCCATGTGGTGAAACCGGCGTAGACGGTCCCGGGGTGGCCGGGGAACAGCGCCCGGCGTACGGCGGACTGGATGCCGTCTGCGGCCACCACGAGGTCGGCCTCCAGGTCGCCGTCCGGCGTGCTGACGCGCGCCGGTCGGTCGGCGTCGCCCGCGTCGGCGAGGGTCGCGGCGACGCCGGTCCGGACGACCCCGGACGGGAGTCGCGAGGCGAGGCTGTTGATGAGGGTGGCCCGGTGGAGGAGGACGAGGGGGTCGCCGAAGCGTTCGGCCACGGTGTCGGCGTCCGCGCGGGAGAGCCAGCGCCCGGACGGGGTGCGCAGTCCCCCGTCGCCCTGCCATGCGGCCAGGTCGCGGATCTCGTCGCCGAGCCCGATGACGTCCAGCGCGCGCAGGGAGTTGGGCGCTAGGGATATGGCCGCGCCGACCGGCTCCAGGGACGGGGCCCGCTCCAGCACGGTGACGTCCCAGCCGTCTCGGTGCAGTGCGGCCGCCGCGGTCAGGCCTCCGATGCCGCCGCCGATCACGATGGCGCGCGATGACTGTGCCATGGGCTCCTCCTCGTACCGGGTGCTCGAACACCACGCCGTTCACTACAGATGTAGTGAGAGCATGCCGCGACTGTACTACAGCCGTAGTTCCACGGGTAGGTTGATCTCCATGTCCGTACGCACCCCGGGCGCCGCACGCGCCGACCTCGTCGCCGACACCGCCCTCGCGCTGCTCGCCGAGCGCGGCATGCGCGGGCTCACGCACCGGGCCGTCGACGAGACGGCCGGGCTGCCGCAGGGTTCCACGTCCAACCTCGCCCGCACCCGACAGGCGCTGCTGGAGCTGGCGGTACGGCGGCTCGCCGAGCGCGAGGCACGCGTACTGGCACTGGAGGAGATGCCGGACCCGCGCGGTGGCCTCGACTCGCTGGTCGACGGCCTGGCCCAGGCGATCCACCGCTCCCTGACCCGCAACCGCGAACTGACGCTGGCCCGCTACGAGTTGGCCCTCGACGCGACGCGCCGCCCCGAGCTGCGCGCCTACTTCGACGCCACGGGCGCCCGCTTCCGCGACCAGGTCACCGCCCTGGTGACCGCGATGGGGTCGACGGACCCGGCCCGGCACGTGCTGTCCCTGGTCGCCTGGGCGGACGGGCTGATGTTCAGTTGCGTGGCCGGGTCCTTCAGCACCGAGACACCGAGCCCGGCGGAGGTACGGGCGGGGCTGCGCGAGTTGCTGGCCGGGATGCTCGGCCGCTGACGTCGGCGCTCCGCGGCGCCGTAAAACTCCTGGTGGGCTCAGGGGAGTTGAGCGAGGATTCGGGCATGACCAGCGAACGCAATGAGCCCGCCACCACCGCCGACGAGCGCACCATGCTGGAGGGCTGGCTGGACTACCACCGGCAGACCCTCGCCTGGAAGTGCGAGGGTCTGACCGACGCCCAGCTCAGGACCGCCTCCGTGGAACCGTCCGAGCTGTCGCTGATGGGGCTGGTGCGGCACATGGCGGAGGTGGAGCGGGGCTGGTTCCGCAAGGTGCTCACAGCCGAGGGCGCCGGCCCGATCTACTACACCGAGGAGGACCAGGACGGCGAGTTTCACCTCTCCGAGTCGGACACCTGGGAGGAGGCGTACGCCACCTGGCAGTCCGAGATCGAGACCGCCCGGCGCAACGCGGCCCGCTTCGGCCTCGACGACGTCTCCGAGGGCAAGCACCGCAGGACCGGCGAGCGGTTCAACCTGCGCTGGATATACACCCACATGATCGAGGAGTACGCCCGCCACAACGGCCACGCCGACCTGATCCGCGAGCGCCTCGACGGCTCCACCGGCGACTGACGTCAGCGTCGATGGGCCCGCGCCGCCCGTACGGGGACAGAGATCACCCGTGCGGAGCAACCTCTGCTTGTCCGCTGTCCCAACAGCAGCCGGACCCAGCAGAGTTGCGCGGGTGCATCGAACGACGACCACCGCAACGCTCCTGGTCACCGTGGCCGTCTCGGCCCTCTCGGGCTGCGTGACGGTCCCGCGCTCACCGGCGCCCGGACCGCCCCCGGTACCGTCCCAGCCGCCGGCGCCCCGGCCGGGCGGGCAGGAGGACCCGCGGGTCGTGCAGGCGCCGGCCCGCGAGGCCCTGACGCTCACCGGCCCGTCCCCCAGCCCGGCCCCCTCGACGTCCGCCGCACGCTCCGCGTCCCCCACCGCGCCACCACCGGCACACACACCGGCGGCCCCTCGCTCGCACCCCCACGCCCATCCCCATCCCCATCCCCAGCACCGGGGACCCCACCGCCCCGCCGTCGACGCCCCGAAACGGCCGCACACCGAGATCCCCGACGTGCCGGAGTCGGTCCGCCATGACGTCCCGCGAGGGAACTCGGACCTCTGCGCGCTGGGCAAGAAGTACGGCGGCTGGAGGGCGGACAGCCCGGAGTCGAGGATCTGCGAGCAGGCGTACGGCCAGTGAAATGCGGGGCCGACGCCGGTCAGTCCCCTGTGTAGCCGGAGCGGCACCCCACAGGGGCGGGCGGGGCCGCCTCTCCGCCTCCCCGGCCCCGCTCAGCCTCTACGGCCCCTCCCCCAGCCACGCCTCCAACCGCCGAAGCTCCGCCCGTACGCCGTCCCCGTAGCTGTCGTCCCGCAACGCCCCCGCGGCTCCCCGCGCCCGGCGCACATGCACGCGGGCGGCCTCCGCGCGGTCGAGCTTCACATAGTCGGCGGCCAGATTCAGATGCAGCGAGGGATACAGGGCCCGTACGGCCAGCGCGCCGCCGGCGCCCTCGGCCTCCGTCAACGCCCGCAGATCCCAGGCCAGTTCGTCCGAGGGGTCGTCCTGCGTGTCCGCCAGGTAGTGCGCCAGTGTGCAGCGGTGCAGCGGGTCGCCGTCCTCGCCGAGCTCCGTCCACAGGTCCAGCAACCGGCGCCGGGCCTCTTCGCGGTCCCCCGCGTGATGCAGAATGACGACCTGCCCGATCCGCGTCAGCACGGCGTCCGGCGCCGCCTGCTCCTGTTGCTCCGCCACCGCGTCCTCCGGGCCCTCGTCGGCTGGTCCCTTCCGACGCTAACCGGCCGCACCGGCAATCCCGGTCAGGCGGCTCCGTACGGCACCGGGCCGGTCCGGCGAAGGACCGGCCCTGCGGGTGGGTCAGCCCAGGTCAGGGATCCGCCAGTCGATCGGCTCGTGCCCCTGCCGGGCCACCGCCTCGTTGATCTGCGTGAACGGCTGGGACCCGAAGAACTTCCGCGCCGACAGCGGCGAGGGGTGCGCCCCCTTGACCACCACATGCCGCGTCTCGTCGATGAGCGGCAGCTTCTTCTGCGCGTAGTTGCCCCACAGCACGAACACCGCCGGGTCGGGTCGGTCGGCCACGGCACGGATCACCGCGTCGGTGAACTTCTCCCAGCCCTTGCCCTTGTGCGAGTTCGCCTCACCGCCACGGACCGTGAGCACGGCGTTGAGCAGCAGGACGCCCTGCTGGGCCCAGGGCATCAGATAGCCGTTGTCGGGGACGGGGAGGCCGAGCTCCTCCTTCATCTCCTTGTAGATGTTGCGCAGCGACGGCGGCGTCTTCACGCCGGGGCGGACCGAGAAGCACAGGCCGTGTCCCTGGCCCTCGCCGTGATACGGGTCCTGCCCGAGGATCAGGACCTTCACCTGCTCGTACGGCGTCGCGTCCAGCGCGGCGAAGACCTGCTCGCGCGGCGGGTGGACGGGGCCCTTCGCCCGCTCCTCCTCGACGAACTCCATCAGCTCCTTGAAGTAGGGCTGCTGCAGCTCGTCACCCAGAACCCCGCGCCAGGACTCGGGCAGCATGGCGATGTCGGTCACGTCGACTTCCTTACGATGTGCGGCGAACGGTGAGAGGTGACCGCCCCGCGGTCACTTCCAGGCCTCCGAACCTACAGGCGGCCACTGACAATCACCCCGCCCACCGCACATCCCGCCCCTACCAGCTGGTCTTGCGGGACAGCTCCCCCACCATCATGATCGTCGACGGGTCGAGGGCCCGCTCCGCGCCCGAGATCTCCGCGCTCGCGGCCACGTACTGCCGGCCCTGCCACAGCGGCAGCAGTCGCGCGTCCTCGACGAGGATCCGCTGGGCCTCCTCGAAGTCCTTGACCACGTTGGCACGGTCGCTCTGGGCGCGGGAGTTGGGCAGCAGGGTCTCGGTGATCTTGGGCGACACGTACGGCGTACCGAGCGCGTTCTGCTTGCCGACGAACGGTGCGATGAAGTTGTCCGCGTCCGGGAAGTCGGGGAACCAGCCGCGTCCGAACACGGGGTACTCGCCGTTCTTGTAGCCCTCGACGTACGTCTTCCAGGGGCGGCTCTTGAGAGTGACCTCGAAGAGGCCGGACTTCTCGAGCTGGCTCTTCAGCTCCTGGAACTCGGCTTTGGTGGCCGAGCCGTAGCGGTCGCTGGTGTACCAGAGCATGAGCGGGACGGGGGTGGTGATGCCCGCCTCGGTGAGGATCTTGCCGGCCTTGGCCTCGCTGGGCTCGCCGAAGTCGTCGAAGAAGCTCGTGGTGTGTCCGGTCAGGCCCTTGGGGACCATGGAGTACAGCGGCTCGACGGTGTCCCTGTAGACCTTGTGGGCGATCGCCGGACGGTCGATGACCTGGGCGATGGCCTTGCGGACGGCGGGCTTGCCCGCCATGGGGTCCTTCGGGTTGAAGACCAGGTAGTTGATCTCCGTGCCGGAGCCCTCGATCAGCTGGAGGTGGTCGTCGTCGTCGGCCTGGATGTCGACGATGTCGTCGGCGGCGAGACCGCGGAAGGCGACGTCGAGCTCCTTGTCGCGCAGCGCGGCGACCATGGTGGGCGAGTCCTGGAAGTAACGGATGGTAACCGCGTTGTTCTTGCGCTCCGCGTACCCCTGGTAGCCGTCGTACTTGACGAGCTCGGCCTGCTGGCCCTCTTCGTAGGAGTCGAGGGTGTACGGCCCGGAGCCGACGACGGTGTCTTCCTCGCGCAGCTTGTCGGCCGGGTAGTCCTCGGGGTCGACGATCGACATGGCGGGCGTGGCCAGCACGAACGGGAAGGTCGCGTCGGCCTTGTTCAGGTGGAAGACGACCTCTTTGTCGTTGAGCACCTGGACCCGTTCGAGGCTGCCCAGCAGACCGGCGGGGCCGCCGTTGACGTCGATCGTCCGGATGCGGTCGATGGAGTACTTGACCGCCTGCGCGTCGAGCGTGTGCCCGTCGGAGAACTTCAGGCCCTCACGCAGCTCGCACTTGTACTTCATGTTCGAGCTGTCGGTGAACTGGCAGCTCTTCGCGGCGTCGGGCTCGGGCGCGCTCGCGCCCGAGGGATAGCTGAGCAGCGTCTGGTAGATGTTCCGGAACAGCTCCCAGGAGCTGTCCCAGGACGCGGCGGGATCAAGGGTGCTGGGGGCGGCGGTCGTCCCCACGACGATCGCCCCTTCCTCCTCCGTCGAATCGGACGAGAGGACACCGCACCCGGCCACCAGGGACGATATGGACGCGATGGCCGCCACCTGCCGCAGGCGTCGGATCCGGTTGAACACGCGCACGCTCCTCGATCTGCCATGCCAAGGGTCGGCAAAACATACCGCAGTGTTCCGGCCGGTGGACCTCCAGTCTCAGGAGCACTTGCTCACCTCTGCGGTGACTACGTTGTCAACGGCCAGTGAACTCCCGATACGTCGACACGGGCGCAGCTGGTGTCCAGCGGCGCCCGTGCCTCGGTCCCGTGTCTTGAGTCCCGTGTCTTGAGTCCCGTACGTCAGCCGACGCCGGCGTTGAGGAAGATGCCGCCGTCGACGACGAGCGTCTGCCCCGTGACCCAGTCGGACTGGTCCGAGGTGAGGAACGCGGCGGCGCCGCCGATGTCGGAGGGCACGCCGAGCCGGCCCAGCGGGTAGGCAGCGGCGGCCTCGGCCTCGCGGCCCTCGTACAGGGCCTGGGCGAACTTGGTCTTCACCACGGCCGGGGCGATCGCGTTGACCCGCACCTTGGGGGCGAACTCGTGCGCCATCTGCTGGGTGAGGTTGATCATCGCGGCCTTGCTGACGCCGTAGGCGGCGATGAACGGCGAGGGCGCGATGCCCGCGACGGAGGCGATGTTGACGATCGCGCCGCCGTTGTCCTTCTGCCAGGCGTGCCAGGTCTTCTGCGCGAAGCCCAGCGCCGAGATCACGTTGGTCTCGAAGACCTTGCGCGCGACACCCAGGTCCAGGTCGGCGAGCGGCCCGAACACCGGGTTGGTACCGGCGTTGTTGACCAGGTAGTCGACCCGGCCGAAGGCCTCCATGGCGCGCTCGACGGCGACGGCCTGGTGGGCCTCGTCGTGCGCCTTGCCGGCCACGTAGATCGCGCGCTCGGCGCCGAGCTGCTCGACGGCCTCCTTGAGGGCGTCCTCGCCCCGGCCGGTGATGACGACGCGGTCGCCGCGTGCCACGAGAGCCTCGGCGACGCCGTAGCCGATGCCGCGGCTGGCGCCCGTGACGAGGGCGACCTTGCCGGAGAGTTCAGGCAGTTCAGTCATGTCGGTTGTGTCCCAGTTCCCTAGTCGAGCGGTCCGCCGGCGACGTACAGCACCTGGCCGGAGACGAAGCCGGCCGCATCGCCGGTGAAGAAGGCGATCGCGTTGGCGATGTCGTCCGGCTCGCCGACCCGGGCCACCGGGATCTGGGTGGCGGCGGCGGCCTTGAAGTCCTCGAAGCCCATGCCGACGCGGTCGGCGGTGGCCTTGGTCATCTCGGTGGCGATGAAGCCGGGGGCGACGGAGTTGGCGGTGACGCCGAACTTGCCGAGTTCCTTGGCGAGGGTCTTGGTGAAGCCCTGGAGGCCGGCCTTGGCGGCGGAGTAGTTGACCTGGCCGCGGTTGCCGAGCGCGGAGGACGAGGAGAGGTTGACGATGCGGCCGAAGCCCGCGTCCACCATGTGCTTCTGGCAGGCCTTGGACATCAGGAAGGCGCCGCGCAGGTGCACGTTCATGACGGTGTCCCAGTCGGCGACGCTCATCTTGAACAGCAGGTTGTCACGGAGCACGCCCGCGTTGTTGACCAGGATCACCGGGGCGCCGAGCTCCTCGGCGATCCGCGCGACGGCCGCCTCGACCTGCGCCTCGTCGGAGACGTCGCAGCCGACCGCGATGGCCTTGCCGCCGGCCGCGGTGATCTTCTCCACGGTGTCCTTGCAGGCGGCCTCGTCGAGGTCGATCACGGCGACCGCGCGGCCTTCGGCGGCCAGTCGCACGGCGGTGGCGGCGCCGATGCCGCGCGCTCCGCCGGTGACTACGGCGACCCGCTGCTCAGTGGTGGACATGAATGACTCTCCTCGGGTGAGCGACCGCTTAGTACCTTCGATGGACGTGACGCTAGAAGTCCTGGCACGCGGTGTCAACGGCCACCGCGCGCATGTGATCCATTACCTGATCCGTAACCCGATCTGTAACCCGATCCGTCACTTCACCAACAGATCGAGCAGCCGCTCCGTCTCGGCCGCCGGATCCGATGTCAGGCCGGTGTGCACGGGCCCCGGCTGGACGACCGTCGAGCGGGGCGCGATCAGCCAGCGAAAGCGCCGCCCGGCATCGTCGGCCCCGGCCTGCCCCGCCGCGTCGCCGCCCGCGCAGACGCCCTCGACGGCACGGAGTGCGGCCCGTACCCCGGCGACGTCGGCAGCGGGATCCAGCGCCCGCAGTCTGGTCTCGTCCAGGTGGGTCCGCGCGGCGACGAAGGACCGGGCGCGGCAGTACACGAGCACGCCCGCGTTGAGGCACTCGCCGCGCTCGATGCGCGGGACGACCCGCAGCAGCGCGTACTCGAAGACGTCCTGCGTGCGGGAGCGGGTCCCCAGGGTGCGCTCGCTCACTTGATCCCCTCGATGCGTTCATGGATGACGGCGGCCCGTGCGACCAGTGGCTGCGCGTACGCCTTCCTCAGTGCGTCCGCCGACTCGAACCCCGGCTCGTCCGCGAGCCACACGCCGGGGATCTCGGCGGTCACCTCGGCGAGCAGTTCCTCGGTGACCAGCGGCGCCAACTCGGCCGCGGCTGCCCGCACATCCGGCGCGAAGGAGGCGAGGGCGTGGTCGGAGGCGTCGTAGGAGCGCGCCGCGGAAGTCTGTGCACCGGGCCAGTTGTGCTGCCAGATCATGGTCGCGCCGTGGTCGATGAGCCACAACTCGCCCTGCCACATCAGCAGGTTGGGGTTGCGCCAGGAGCGGTCGACGTTGTTCACCAGGGCGTCGAACCAGACGATCCGGCCGGCGTCCTCGGGGCTCACCTCGAAGGCGAGCGGGTCGAAGCCGAGCGCGCCCGAGAGGAAGTCCATGCCGAGGTTGGTGCCGCCGCTGGACTTGAGCAGCCCCTGCACCTCCTGGTCGGGTTCACCGAGCCCCAGTACCGGGTCGAGCTCCACCGTCACGAGGCGGGGCATCCGCAGGCCCAGCCTGCGGGCGAGTTCACCGCAGACGACCTCGGCGACCAGCGTCTTGCGGCCCTGTCCGGCGCCGGTGAACTTCATGACGTACGTACCGTGGTCGTCGGCCTCGACGAGTCCCGGCAGCGAGCCGCCCTCACGCAGGGGGGTGATGAAGCGGGTCGCGACGACTTCCTTGAGCATCGCCCCAGGTTACTGGCGCGGGGGCGGGGCGCGGGACGGCCCGGGTGGGCGGCGGCGGGTTTGCGCCGACAGTAGATCGACAGCCCTGGACAGTGAACCGACAGCTCCGCTTTACCCATCTCGCCGCCGGACCGAGTCAGGATTTCGGCATCCTCTGAACAGCCGGTCCGCAGGGGCCGTACCTCTCGCCAGATCAAGAATCCGCGGAAGGAACGTCAGCATGACCAGCGAATCAGTTCAGCCGGTGCCGGGCCCGAGTCGCCGTACCGTCGTGGCGGCGGTCGGCGCGGCGGGGCTCGCCGTCGCGCTGACCGCGTGCGGGTCGGACGACGACGCGTCGGGCTCGTCCACCGAACAGGGCGCCGTCGGCGGTGGCGCGACCACCGAAGCGAGCGCCGGCTCGTCCGGCGAGGCAGGTGCCGGCGGTGCGGCGCTCGCGAAGACCGCCGACATCCCGGAGGGCAGTGGCAAGGTCTTCAGCGACGAGAAGGTGGTCGTGTCGCAGCCGACGGCGGGTGACTACAAGGCCTTCTCGACGATCTGCACCCATCGGCAGTGTCCGATGACGGACCTGCAGGGCGACACGATCACCTGCGCCTGCCACAAGAGCCAGTTCTCCGTCCTCGACGGCAGCGTGAAGAAGGGGCCCGCCACCGAGCCGCTGGAGGCCAAGCAGATCAGCGTGGCAGGCGACTCGATCACGCTCGCCTGACCCGGCGGCGCGGCGCAGGGCTCACGCCCGACCCGCACGGCGTGGACGCTTGAAGCCGCCCAGTATCTCGTCCGTGGTCGCGACCGTGGCGACCAATGCGAGGGTGTGGCGGATCATCGCGGGGGTGTAGTCCGAGGGCACCCCCGCGATGGCGTCCCGGGCCACGACCACGGCGTAACCCCGGTTCACGGCGTCGAAGACGGCGTTGGGGATCGCCACGTTGGCCGAGACGCCGGTGACGATCAGCGTGCGGCAGCCGAGGTTGCGCAACAGGGCGTCGACATCGGTGCCCTGGATCGGGGAGAGGCCGTGCAGCCGTCGTACGACGAAGTCCTCCTCGGCGACCTCGATCGGCGGTGCCAGGCGTACGGCCATCGTGCCGGACAGCTGCTGGACGGGGAGCCGTTCGGCGGCACGGAACAGGCGGGCGTTGCGGCCGGCACCGCGGCCGTCGGGGCGGCGTTCGGCGATCGCGTGCATCACCTGGACGCCGCTCTCGTGGGCGACCGCGACCAGCCGGGCGATGTTGGCGAGGGCTCCGGAGGAGCGGGCCTCCATGGCGAGTTCGGGCAGCGCGCTGTCCGGTCCGACGACGCCCTGCTGGCACTCGACGGTGAGCAGGACGGTGGTCGCGGGGTCGAGGAGTTCGCTGAGCTGTGCGGGCGACGGCATGGTTCCCCCTGTGACCGACGGCGGCGTGGGCGGGCGAGCGTAGCCACCTTCGCGTGAGGACGGAACCACCAGCGCGTGGGAGCAGAACCACCATTGCGTGTGGAGGGAAGACGACTCATCCTTTTCTGACGTGATGTCAGAGGATCTCTCCTCTGACACGACGTGAGAGAAGAGGGGGCCGCATGACCGTCACTCAGCGCCGGGGCCGGAAGATCATGATGACGCCCGGCGAGCTGGACGAGTTCCTCACCGCCCAGCGCACCTGCCGGGTCGCCACGGTGTCCGCCGACGGCTTCCCGCATGTCAGCGCACTGTGGTTCGCCTGGGACGGCACCTCGCTGTGGCTGTACTCGGTCGTCCGCAGCAAGCGGTGGGCCGAGATGTGCCGCGATCCGCGGGTCGCCGTCGTGATCGACACGGGTGAGGAGTACGAGCAGTTGCGCGGCGTCGAACTGTCCGGCACCGTCGAGTTCGTGGGCGAGAGCCCTCGGGTCGGCGAGCTGCGCGCCGAACTCGACGTGCCCGAGATGCTGTTCGCGCGCAAGAACTTCGGCCTCGACGAGATGCCGCACGACGGCCGGCACGCGTGGGTGCGGCTGACGCCGGAGAAGATCGTGTCCTGGGACTTCCGGAAGCTGGGAGCGCTGTAGGCGGCGTCAGCAGACGTTCTCCCCCGCCTCTTGCAGCGCCCGCACCGCCGCCCGGATCGACGGGCGGCGGTCGGCGTCGGCGCGCCAGACGACGTACACATGGCGCCGCACCCGCTGCTGCAACGGCACGGTCACGACCCCCGCGGGCATCGGGTGGCGCCCCAGCAGCGGCGCGATGCACACGCCGAGTCCGGCCGCGACCAGCGCGAGCTGGGTGTGCGTCTCGGGGGCGCGGTGGCCGAGAAGCGGCTCGATGCCCTTGGAGCGCAGGGTGAACATCAGCCACTCGTGACAGAACTCGCCCTCGCCCCAGGTGATCCACTCGTCCTCGGCGAACTCGGCGAGGTCCACCTCGTCGCGGCCGGCGAACCGGTGCCCCGCGGGCATCGCCACATCGGCCGGATCATCCAGGATGTGCGCCTTGACCAGGCCCTCGGGCAGCGCCATCGGCTTGTTGTACCAGTCGAGCACGACGGCCAGGTCGAGGTCGCCGCGGATCACTCCGGCGATGCCGCTCTCCGGCTCCAGCTCGCAACTGCGCACGCGCAACGCGGGATGCGCCGTGCGCAGGGCGGAGAGCGCGGCCGGGAACAGCCCGCGGGCGCCCGTCGGGAACGCCGCCAGTCTCAGCTCGCCGACCACCTTTCCGCGCTGCGCCTCCAGGTCGGACTGGGCCAGCTCGACCTGCGACAGGATGCGCGCCGCATGCTCGGCGAGCAGCCGGCCCGCGTCGGTGAGCCGCACCCCCCGGCCGTTCTTGGCGAGGAGCTGCTGGCCGACCTCCCGCTCCAGCTTCGACATCTGCTGCGACACGGCCGACGTCGTGATGTGCAGCCCCTCCGCCGCGCCACTGACCGAGCCGTGCCGGGCAAGGGCGTCCAGGGTGCGCAGGCGCTCCAGATTCAACATGTAAGCAATACTACGAGATATCGCGTGCGAAATCTCGATTGTGCTACGAGATCCGCTGCAGCATCGTTGCTGCCATGACCACCGTCGTCGCCTCCCGCAACCCGGCCGAAGCCGCCGCCCGCCCACTCCCCCGCGCCCGCCTCGACTGGCGGCTGCGCTTCACCGCCCTCACCCTGATCTGGGGCTTCAGCTTCCTGCTCATCAAGGTGGGCACCGATGGCTATGCCCCCTTCCAAGTCACGCTCGGGCGGCTGGTGTTCGGTACGGCGGTACTGGCGGCCGCGATGGCGGTGAAGCGGGAGCGGCTGCCGCGCGGGGCCCGCATGTGGGGGCATCTGGCGGTCGCCGCGTTCCTGCTCAACGCGCTGCCGTTCTCGTTGTTCGCGTACTCCGAGCTGACGATCCCGTCCACGCTGGCGGGGATCTGCAACGCGACCTCGCCGCTGTGGGGCATGGCCCTGTCCCTGATCGCCCTCTCGGAGGACCGGCCGACGCGGGTCAGGGTCGCGGGTCTCGGCATCGGCTTCCTCGGTGTGCTGACGGTGCTCGGGGCCTGGCAGGGCTTCGCCGGGCTGGATGCCAGGGGTATGGCGATGGCGTTGCTGGCCTCGCTCAGCTACCCGGTCGGCTGGATCTACGTCCGGCGCACGCTGGCCGGCTCCAGCCACTCCCATCTGTCGCTGACCGGTGCCCAGTTGTTGCTGGCCACCGCGCAACTCGGCGTCGTGACACCGCTGTTCACCTCTTGGCCGACGCGCTTTGCGGTGCTGCCTCTGCTTGCGGTTGTGGCGCTCGGCGCGCTGGGTACGGGGCTCGCCGTTCTGATCCAGTACGGCCTGGTCGCCGAGGTCGGGCCAACCACGGCTCAGATGGTCACGTACTTCATTCCGGTCATCGCGACGGCTGCCGGGGTCGCCGTCCTCGGGGAGTCACTTCGCTGGACCACGCCGGTGGGTGCGGTGATCGTTCTCGTGGGGGCGGCGCTCACTCAGGTGAAGCGGGGCGCCTAGAGGGGTGGGGGCGGGTGCATCGGCGGGTGCGGGCCCGATGCGGCTGGTCGCGCCCACGCGGCGGAGCCGCACACCGATACAGCCCGGCACCCCCGAAGAAGGCTGACTGCCCCTGCCTTCGATTGGCTTGCCCCTGCCCCTGCCCCTGCCCCTGCCCCTGCCCCCGTCTAGACGTAACCCCTCGGCGGTGCTGAGCCAACCGCCTTCGCCACCGCGTCCGCCAGCGGGGCGATCTCGTCTCTCGCGAGGGTCGCCACGGTGATCCGGATCCCGGGTGGGGCGCTCATGCGGAAGCGCGCGCCCGGCGCGACGGCCCAGCCGGCGTGCAGCAGCCGGGCCACGGCGCCCGTCTCGTCGGGCACCGGAACCCAGACGTTCAGCCCGCTGCGTCCGTGCGCCGCGATGCCCCGCTCCGCCAGCGCGGCGATCAGCGCGTCCCGGCGGCCGGCGTACGCCGCCGCCACCGCCTGTGGGTCGACGGCGCCGTCGTCCCACAGGCGCAGCAGGGCCCGCTGCCCGATGCGGCTGATCCAGCCGGGACCCAGGCGCTGGCGGCCGCGCAC
Source organism: Streptomyces sp. R28 (assembly GCF_041052385.1). Taxonomy (GTDB): domain Bacteria; phylum Actinomycetota; class Actinomycetes; order Streptomycetales; family Streptomycetaceae; genus Streptomyces. Next base: position 1,673,379 of record NZ_CP163439.1, read on the forward strand.
CCGGTCGACGGTGACGGTGTCGCCGGTGAACACGGCGAGCCGCAGGTCGGGGCCGTAGGCCTTGGCGGCCGAGCGTACGAACGCCCAGTTGCGGGTGGTGCCGGCCAGGGCGTGCAAGGGCAGGTCGACGATGCCGTGGCCGTGATCGTCCTCGATGAGCAGGACGTTTGGGTGATCCTTCAGCACGGATCGGATGGCACGCGCGCGTGCGGCACTGACGACCGCCCCCGTCGGGTTCTGCGCCCGGCCGGTGACGATCAGGGCGCGCGCCCCCGCTTCCAGGACCCGGCGCACGTCGTCCGGAAGCGGGCCCTCGTCGTCCACGCCGACGGGAGCCGTCCGCAGCCCGACGGCCGGGACGAGGTCGAGCAGGCTGCCCCATCCGGGATCCTCCACGGCGACGGTGTCGCCGGGCTTGAGGTGGGCCGCGAGGACCCGCTCGATCACGTCGAGCGACCCTGAGGCGACGCCGATCGGCCCGTCCGGAACGCCGTCGGCGTCGAACGCGGCCCGCGCGCTGTGCACGAGTTCCGGTTCCACGGCCTCGTCCCCGTACATGACCGGCTCCCGGTCGTTCTGCTCGGTGGCCGCCGCGAACGCCTCGGCCAGGCGCGGCAGCAGCCCCGGGTCCGGGTTGCCGCTCGCCACATCCCGTACGCCCTCCGGGACGTCCACCCGGATGGACTCGCGCGCGGTCGTGGCCGGCTTGGGACGCACCCGGCTGCCCCGACGCCCCGCCGTCTCGATGACCCCGCGCTCCCGCAGGATCCGGTAGGCGGCCGCGACGGTATTGGGATTCACCCCCAGCTCGACCGCCAACTCCCGCATGGGAGGCAGAGGTTGGCCCGGCTCCAGCTCACCGGCACCCACCGCACGCTCGACGCTCGCCGCAATCTCGGCTGCGCCTCGCCCTTCGATCCGATATCCTCCTAGCACAAAACACATTATGCACTAGTGCAATGGAGAGCGCAATGCAGGGGATACCGCAGCCGACGTCGCCGACCGCCGCCTACACGCCGACCGACCGCACCGTCCCCACCCGCTCCCCGGGCCGGGCGTCGTACGACAGGGAGCTGGTGCACGCGGTACTCGACGAGGCCTACGTCTGCCATCTCGGCTTCGTGCGTGACGGCGCGCCGGTCGTGCTGCCCACGCTGTTCGGCCGGGTCGGCGAGACGCTCTACGTCCACGGCTCGACGGGCTCGCGCCCGCTGCGGATGACCGGCCAGGCCGACCCGGGGCTGCCGGTGTGCCTGACGGTTACGCATGTCGACGCGCTGATCCTGGCCCGCTCCGCCTTCCACCACTCGATCAACTACCGGTCCGTGGTGGTGCACGGCCTCGCGTACGACGTGACGGACCCCGAGGAAAAGCGGGTCGCGCTCGATGCCCTCGTCGACCACGTGGTGCCGGGCCGGTCGGCCGACTCCCGGCCCGCCAACAAGAAGGAGCTGGCCGCCACCGCCGTGATCCGCCTCGACCTGAACGAGGTCTCCGCCAAGCTCCGCACCGGCGGCGTGAACGACGAGCCCGAGGACCTCGCCCTCCCCCACTGGGCCGGCGTCGTCCCGCTGCGCAAGGGCTACGACGCGCCCGTCGGGGACCCCGGCCTGGCCCCGGGTACCGAACTCCCGGGCTACCTCGGAGCCCTGTGATGCTGATCCACCCCTGGGACGCGCCCCGCGACGAAGAGGAGTGGCAACGGTGGCTGGACGTCCACGACTTCGGGCAGCTCGTCGTCAACGGGCTGGACGGCGAGCCGCCGCATATCCAGCCGCTGCACTTCACATACGACGCCGAGCGCGGTGAGGCCGCCACACATCTGGCCCGCCCCAATCCGATCTGGCCGGCGCTGCTGGCGAACCCGGACGTCGTGCTGAGCGTGATCGACGACTACGTGTACGTGCCCGGCCCCTGGCAGGCGGCACCGGATCAACCGTCCGAGCACGGTGAGTCGACCAGCTTCTACTCGGCGGTCCAACTCCGGTGCCGGGCCCTTGTCGTGGACGACCCGGCCGAGAAGGCAGAGCTGCTCAACCGCCAGGTCCGTCACTTCCAGCCGGAGGGCGGTTCGGCGGAGGTGGCGGTCGGTGAAGCGCCGTACGGCAGGCTGCTGTCCGGCATCCGCGGGCTGCGGCTCGAAGTGACCGGGGTGCGCGCGAAGTTCAAGTTCGGAGGCAGGCGGTCGGGCGAGGTCCAGGACCGGATCGCCGGGAAGCTGGCGGGGCGGGCGGGTCCGCGTGACGCGGCGGCGCGCGAGCACATGCTGCGCCGCCGCCCGGCCTGACGGCGGAGGCTGCGGCGAAGGGGCCCCCTCACCGGTGCGGTGCGGGGCCCCTCGGCGTCACGCCGGCAGCGGATCCCGCTCCTGATCCTGCTCCCGTTCCCGCTCCCGTTCCCGCTCCCGCTCCCGTTCCCGCCGCGCCGCGCGCGTCTCGGCCACCGCGAGACCTGCGACCGACCCGAGCATCAGCAGGGTGCCGGCGAGGGTCGGGGCCGTCAGGTGTTCACCGAGCAGGACGACGGCGAGAACGGCCGCACTGACCGGCTCGAGCAGCATGATCACGGACACGGTGGCCGACCGTACGGCGGCCGCGCCCGCGAAGTAGAGGGTGTACGCGAGTGCCGTGGGCACAGCCGCGATGTACGCCAGCAGCCAGCCGAGCCGGGCGAGGTCGGCCGTGTGCGGCAGCAGTCCCTCGGCGAGGGCGAGCGGCAGCAGGCACAGGCTGGTCACGGCGAAGGCCCAGACGGTCGTACTGGCGGCGTCGGCCCCGCCGTCACGGCCCCACTTGCGGGTCAGCAGGGTCATCACGCAGTACCCGGCCGCGGACACCAGCGCGAGGAACACGCCCCATGGTCGTACGGTCGCGCCCGCGCCGCCGAACGCGAGCACGGCGAGCCCGGTGAGCGCACCGGCCACCGCCGCGACACCCCCGCGACCGAGCCGCTCGCCCAGGGCCAGCCGGGCGCCGAGCGCGATGAACACGGGTCCGGCGCCGAGGGTGACGACGGTGCCCACGGCTAGTCCGGTGGCCTGCACGGCCGCGAAGTAGGTGGTCTGGAACACCGCGAGCCCGACGCCCGTGGCCCCGGCCCGCAGCGCCTTGCGGCCGAGGGGTTCGGGTACGGCGACGGTCGGCTGTGCGGTCCGGGCGCGCGGCCGCACGAAGCGGGCGGCGAGGAGCAGCACGAAGCCGACCGCGCAGCGCCAGAAGGAGAGGGCGATCGGCCCCATGTCACTGGTCCGGTAGACCAGCGAGGCGGCGGCGCCCGCGGTGCCCCAGGCGGCACCGGCGACGATGAGATAGAGGAGGCCTCGCCCGATGGGCAGGCCGCAGGCATGGTTCGACACGAGTTGTTCTCCGCAGATGCGCGAGTGCGCGGAAGTTCGGAAGACCCCTGGACAGCGGGGTCCGTGGACTTCTTCTGCGGGCAGCACCGTTCCGCCCGGCGATGCGCGGGGTTCAGTTCCCGTCAGGCATCGGGGCGCGGCTTCCGGAGGGCCCGCCTCAGGCGGCCGGAGGCGGGAGAACGAGTGTCGAAGGCATGGTCACGCAGCCTAGGCGACGTTTCCGCGGGCGGACAATTCCCTTTCCGGGCCGCCGCTCGCCACCGGCTCGGCGGGGCTCTTGGCGGGTGCGGACGACTGCGCGATGAACGCGCCGGCCAGGACGACCGCGCCGCCGACGATCTGTGGCGCGGAGAGGTGCTCGCCGAGCAGGAACCAGGCGAGGACGGTCGCGATGACGGCCTCCAGGCACGCCACGACGCCCGCGACCTGCGGCGAGAGCCGTCGTACGGAGAGCACGCCGGCGACGTAGGCGACGACCGTGGCGACGAGCACGATCCAGGCCAGCAGCAGGGCGGCGGCGACCGGGGTGCCGTCCATGTGGGCGGTGCCGGCGAGGACCGACCAGTCCATGTTCCAGGGGCGGGCGACGAAGGTGAGAACGGCGGCGCCGACGAGCAGGCCGTACGCGATGACACCGAGCGGGTCGGGCGCTGCCTCGCCGGAGTCGCTGCCCTGGTCGGACAGGACGAAGTAGCCGACCTGGCAGAACGCCGCGCCGAGCGCGAGGAACAGGCCGAGGGCGTCGAAGCTCAGACCCGACCAGACCTCGACGACACAGGCGAGGCCACCGACCGCGAGGACCACGCCGAGGGCGGCGGCACGTGTCACCGGCCGCCGCTGCACGAACCGCACCCAGCCGAGCACGAGGGCGGGGGCGAAGTACTCGACGAGCAGCGCGACTCCGACCGGTATGCGGGAGATCGAGGCGAAGTAGAACGCCTGCACACCGGCCACGCCGAACAGGCCGAACCCGGCGAGCAGCGCGGGACGGCTGCGCAGCAGCGCACGGTGGCGCACGGCGAGCGGCAGCATCACGAGGGCGGCGCCGGCCACGCGCAGCCACACCACATGCAGCGGGTCGAGCCCCGCCTCGATCAGCGGCTTGGCCGCCACACCCGATCCTCCGAAGGCGATCGCGGACCCGATCGCCAGACCGAGCCCGACGCCCTTGCCACGGCTGACCTGACTGCTCTCAGACATACGCACGGGCACATGATGACAGGCGATGACATGAGCGTCATCCCCGATGACACCTGTCTCGCCGAGTGGACGGGGATGTCGGAGGGCGGGGGCGGCTCGCGGCTGCAGGTGCGTGCGGGAGGGGGCGCCAGGAACCGGCGCCGGGAGAGGGCCCATGCACCGGGCAGCGAAGGCCCAGCCATGCCAGAGCTGCCACGCCAGGCAGCCCAGCGCGCAGAGGGTGTCGACCTGGCGCAGGGGCCTCGCCCTAGCAGGCCGTTTCGCCGTCGGTGGCGTACTCGTCGTGGTGTTCGTCGATGCGGGCGCGTACCGCGTTCGCATCGATGCCGGCGCGGGCGAGCACCTCCACGGCACGGGCCTGCGGGTCCGTCACGATCGCCGCGAGCAGGTCGATGCCGCGGGCCTGTGGGTCGCCTCGCCGGGCGGCGCGTCGGCAGGCGTGCTCCATGGCGCTCGCCGCCAGCGGGGAGAAGCCCTCGCCGTCCAGCACCACGGGGACGGCGCCGGAGTCCTCGACGGTGGCCTGCCAGCGCAGGCCGTAGCCGATGCTGCGCTGCACGAGGTAGCCGAGCAGGCGGGCGATCTGAGGTCCGTCGCCGAAGACGGCGTACGCGTCCGGGTCGCGCTCCAGGAGCGAGTGCAGCAGATGAGCCGTGTCGATCTGCCGGTCCCCGTCCCTGACCGCCCGACGGCGGGCGCCGGAGATCACCGCTGCCAGTTCGTCGCTGAGCCTGGCATCGTCCGCCGCGGCGTCCGGGCGCCGACAGTCCTGCTCCTGGGCCGACTGCCGGGGGATACGGGATTGCACGTCCCCTACCCCATCAACCACTTCGAGCCAGGTCATCCCCGGGAGGAAGCATTCTGGCGTCCCACACAGAGTGGACTCCGCCGACCGAAATCTCCTCCTTACGGATGAGATCACGCCGACGACCCCGAGGGGCTCGCGCCGCCTTGCCCTGCGCCGCGTACGCAACCATGGCGCTCCACCGCACGTCCCACAGGGACATGGAGCGCAGGTGCTGGCTGGTGGCGTTGCCTGCCGTCGACGGCAGGCAGTACGTCTACCGGGTGTACGCGCCGGAGGACGCCCTGCTCGCCGACCTGTTCTGGGCGGCGTGGCACTGCCACGAGGACAGCGCGTTCCCGCGCGCGTGGGATCTGTTCGACGCGGCGGTGATCCGGCTGGTGGGCCGAGCCGGCTGACCGAGCCGATGGCTCAGTCGGCGGGTCGGGCTGTCGGCTCGGCCGACGTCTCCACATTTTCTGACGGTTCATCAGTATTGAATGTTCCACGCCTCCCGGCTACGTTCCGCGACACCGTAGCCCGAGACGAAGGGGTGGTCGCATGGCCGAAGTCAGCGCGGAGGCACGCATCGAGGCACCGGCCGAAAAGGTCTGGGCGCAGCTGACGGACTGGTCGGCGTACGGACAGTGGAACGCCACCCACACCAGCTTCCCGGACGGCGGTCCGGCGGCCCTCGAAGTGGGCGGGACCTTCCAGGAGAACATGAAGCTCATGGGGTTCCCGGCCGAGGTCGAGTGGACCATCGAGCAACTGGAACCGGCGCGACTGCTCACCATTCGCGGCAAGGGTCCGATGGCGGTGACCGTGGCCACGCGCTACACGCTGACCCCGGACGGCGACGGCGCCACGGCCGTGCGGATCGACGGGGAGTTCACGGGTGCGGCGGTGTCGTTGATGGCGGGCAAGCTGAAGGACTCGGCGACTGCCGCACTGAACGAGTCGCTGCGCAAGCTGGCGGGGTTGGTGACCTGAACACCCGCGCCGCCCAGGCGGTACAGGCACACACGAAGGCGCCCCGCGGATCACTCCACGGGGCGCCTTCACTCACGGGCGACCCGATCTCACGCACGGCGAGAGGGCCACCGGCTCTTCTCACCCCTCGCCTCAGTCCTCGTCGGCAAGGATCAGGTACAGCTTCTTGCGGGACTCGTTGATGACGGCGAGCGCCTTCTCGCGCTGCTCCTTGTTGCCCGTCTTCCAGACCTGCCCGAAGGCCTCCATCAGACCGAAGCCGGCCTGACGGATCTCACCGAGGGCCTCCCAGTCGACACCACGGGAGGCTTCCTCCCAGGGCGCCTCGGGCCCCCCTTCGGCCGCCTCACGGCCCGACTGGGTGAGCGAGAACAGCTTCTTGCCGCCCTCACTCTCACTGGCGATCAGGCCCTCGTCCTCCAGCAGCTGGAGGGTGGGGTACACCGAGCCGGGACTGGGCTTCCACGCCCCGCCGCTGCGCTCGGCGATCTCCTGGATCATCTCGTAGCCGTGCATGGGGCGGTCCTTCAGCAGGGCGAGGATCGAGGCGCGCACATCACCGCGCCGCGCCCTCCCTCGCGGTCCGCCGCGACCACCCCTCGGCCCCCAGGGGCCGGGCCCGAATCCAGGCCCACCGAAGCCGGGGCCACCGCCCGGCCCGAACGGCCCGAAGGCGCCGCGAAGCCCCTCGAAACCGCCCCGGCCGTGGTGACCGTGTCCACCGTGTCCACGCTCGAATCCATGGGAGCGCATCGCAATCACTCCATTCCATCGTTGATCTGTCGCGATGCCTCAACGATATATCGGTATAGCTCGCATGGCAAGCACCGTGAGCGGTCGGAGTCCGGTATTGGTTGCTGGCTTCCTCGCGTGCTCCGAGGGGCGAGCCCAGGATCTGGGGGGCCGTCCGGGGCGAGAAGAACGACGTCGTGGGACGGTGCGCCACGGGTGGCGAGGAGAGCGGCAGCGTTTCAAGATCATGGCCATACACCCAGCCCGACCTCGTGGCCGCCATCAGGCAGACGCAGGACCGGCAGCCCGCCACCGAGCGAACCGGCTCACAGCCCGCGTCGGCCTCCTCCGTCCAGCGACGGCTGGAGACCGCGCTCGCGCGAATCAAGCTGCCGCGAGCGGAGAACAGCGACCTCGCCAGGCGTCTGGAGACCACATACGGAGAGATCAGCAGGCTCCGTGGCGCATCTCCCCGAGATGGTCATGCCCCGAAGAACGGACAGCAGACGGTGACCGCTTCGGAAGGCACCACCACCTGACGCGGCAGCACGATCACCGAATACGTCAGTGGGAGGGCGGTGCGGTGCAGGCGCGGGATAGACGAGCAGCGGTACCGGGGAGGTCGCTGCAACCCCGACGCTTCAGCCGCGGCGCCACCGCTCGATGCGCTTCTCCCAGGCCCGATCGTCCGTGGTCTCCAGGAAGCCGCGGTGGTTGATGAGCAGGTACACCTCGTCGGCCGATGCATTGGTGGTGGTGAGGATGAGGGGTTGGCCGGCGTTCAGCAGGCCGCCGAGGAAGCGGCCGTAGAGGTGGGTGAAGCGGGTTTCTGCCGCGGTGATGTCCGCGCGGGTGAGGGTGAGGTCGCCGTTGTCGGACCAGTCGGTGAGGACGAGCAGGTCGGGGTGCAGGATGATCCGGCCGCGGCGCTGGAAGAGAGTCTTTTGGCTGACGCCGGCGGCGATCTTCGCCGCTGCTCGCTTCTCGCTCAACTCGTGGGCGGTGGCGCCGATGTAGTCGGCCTCGGCGAGCGGTGCGCCGATCTCGTTCATGGGGATCCTCCGGAGGGGTTCGTTCGTACGGTCCGCGGGAGATGTGCGGCTCACGGGCGTCAGGAGTTGCGCGACCAGAAGGCGCAGCGGTGTTCGGCCGCCGCGTCCACGCCGGAGAACGTGTTCCGAGCCAGCTGCTGGGTGTACGGGAAGGGCGGCCAGCCGTCGCCGGGCGTGCCGGTCCTGGCGAACGTCGTCCACGCGGCGATCATGCGTCGGGAGAGGGCGGACTGCCCTTCGTCGAGGCGGAGGTCGCCCATGCCGAACAGGTAGGGCAGCTCCGCGCTGTGGTAGGCGCCCAGCGGGAAGTCGGGGCGGAGGTCGGGTGCGGGTGGGCGGCGGTCGGCGAACTCGTAGCTGTAGACCGGCACATGCCTGGCCAGCAGCCGGTCGGCGGCCAGCGTGGGGCACACCCAGCTGCGGTCGGTGCCGACCTTGGCCCAGGCCAGTGCGGGCGTGGCACCGGGCGGGTACACGCGGGCGATGCGGGCCGCTTGCCGCCGGCCGTAGGTCTCGGTCAGCAGGCGGCGGTAGTCCGCTGCCGTCATCGGCGCGTCCAGCGTGAACAGGGCGGCAAACAGCCGGTGTTCATCACGGGTGTTGCCCTGCAGGACGGGCACGCGGTGGACGTTGCCGGCGGCGAGCGCGCGGGCCGGCGAGCGGGGCAGGACACTCGTCCCGTAGGCGGGCTGGTGGAAGCGCCCGTTGAGGGACAACACGTCCTTGACGGGCTTGGCGCGCAGGCACTGCAGGCTGCGGCAGCCCAGAGCGCCGCGGCCCTTGGCGGCCAGCTCGTCCTGGCGGGCGAAATAGGTGGCGGCGGGGTCGCCGGGCGCGAGCGTGTTCTTGGGCCAGTTCTGCCGGCAGGAGCCGCTTTGAATGACCGCGCGGTGGAAGAGTCCGGCGGCCTTGGGCGAGGCGAGCTGGGCGCACACGCTCGCGCCTCCGGAGGACTCGCCCATGAGCGTGACATTGCCGGGATCCCCGCCGAACGCGGCAGCGTTGTCCCGTACCCAGCGCAGCGCCGCCTGCTGGTCCTGCAGGCCGAAGGCACCGGAGTCAGGCAGGTCCGGATGGGCGAAGAAGCCCAGGGCGCCCAGGCGCGAGTTGACCGTCACGACCGTGACGTCGCCCTGCCGGGCCATCCGGGTGGCGTCGTACTGATCCCCGGAGCCCGAGCTGAAGGCCCCGCCGTGTAACCAGACCACGACCGGCCGCGAGGCCGGCGGTCCGTTCCATCAGCGGGCGTGGTGACGTTGAGGTACAGGCAGTCCTCCGCGGAGTCCGCCACCTCGGGCTGCGCGCAGGCCGGTCCGGGCTCGACCGCCGTCCGCGTGCCGGTCCAGGTGGGTGGCGCGGCCGGGGGTTGCCAGCGCCGCGGGCCGACCGGAGGCGCCGCGTAGGGGATGCCTTGATAGGTGGTGACGCCGTCGGCGGTTAACCCCTCCAGGCGGCCCTGGCGAGTACGGGCGGTGTCCGACCGGGCCTCGGGGTGCTGACCGCGGGCAGGCTGACTGTGCGGGTGCTGCCCGGCCGTCGCCGGCGAGGTCTGCACCGCATCCGATGTGCCCATCACCGCCACGAGGAGGGCCGCGCCCAGTGCGGCGCGGGCAGTGGAGCGTCGCTTTGGCATGGTCCGGCCCTCTCCCTCTTGCCGCTGCAGTGTGCAGGCGGCCCATCACTTTTTACAATACGTTCGTATTGCCACAACGACATTAGGCTGATCCGCCCAGGAGGGCAAGCACGAGGAAGAGAGGTGCCCGTCGACGTGCCGCGACAGGTAGACCACAAGGCCCGCCGGGACCAGATCGCCGAGGCGCTGCTCGACATCGTCGCCGAGCATGGTCTGGAAGCGATCTCCGTGCGGGCCGTGGCGGCGCAGGCGGGCGTCTCGGCCGGGCGCATCCAGCACTACTTCGCCAACAAGGACGAACTGCTCGCCTACGCGATCGAGTACCAGGACTGGCTGGTCCAGCAGCGATGGAACGAGCAGGCATGGCCCGAGGGCGAGCCCACCCCTCGGGAGGCGCTGCGCTGGGTGCTGCTGGAGACGATCCCCGGGGACGACCGGCGTCGCCGCGAGTGGCTCGTCGGCGTCGCGTACCTCATCCGCATGCTTGCGAACCCCAAGCTGCGAGCCCTCTACGTCGACGGGTTGCCCCGCCTCTACCGGCTCCTCGCCGACCTCGTCCGCATGGCTCAGGAAGCCGGCGACATCGCGCCGGACCGCGACCCCGAGGTGGAAGCGGAACTGCTCTTCGGCATCGCCGACTCGCAGGGTCCACCCGTCGTCCTGGGCCTGCGTACCCCCGAACAAGCCGCCGCTGCCATCGACTATTACCTTGACCATCTATTCCGGTAACCGCCGACGGCGGGGCATCGGCTGACCAGAACTTCGCCGTGTGACGTCCAGGTCGGTGACCTCGCGCTATGGCCTTTCCTAGGGAGATCGTCCAAGGTGGGGGCGCTGAGCGAGCTCCGACCAGGTGACATTTCCGCCGGTCAGCGACGCTGCGAGTGGGATGCGTTGCCCTTCGGGCAGTGGCTCAGGTGTCCTTTGCCATTCAGTCGAGGAGCGGGAACGGGGACCACGTCGCTCCGTTCGTGAAGGCGGTGGACACGGTTTGCGGCCCGGCCCGGGCGGCGGGGTCGGGCGGGGTCGGTCTGGCGATAGCGTGATCCTCATGACGGCTGAAGACGAGGCGCTGGTCGGCGGCATGGCGAACGCCGGGGCGGTCTTCCGCCGAGGGGAGTTGGTGGAGCGACCGGCACCGCGCAACGCGCGCGCCCTGCATGCCTGTCTCCTTGCACTGAAGGAGCACGGCTTCGACGCGGCGCCGGCCCCTGTCGGTCTCACCGCGGATGGCCGTGAGCAGCTGACTTTCATCCCTGGCGACGTGGCTCTGCCGCCGTTCCCGGACTGGGCGATGACGAGTTCTGCCCTCGAATCGGTGGGGAGCCTGCTGCGGCGTCTGCATGAGACCAGCGCGGCCGTCGCGGTCGACACCCGTGCCGAGTGGCCCCCGGACCTCGCCGACCCTGAGGGGGGAACGATGTTGTGCCACAACGATGTGTGCCCGGAGAACGTCGTCTTCCGCGACGGTCGTGCCGCGGCCCTGATCGATTTCGACTTGGCGGCCCCGGGCCGTGCCCTCTGGGACATCGCCATGACCGCCCGCTATTGGGTGCCCATGCTTGATCCCGAGTCCGCGGCCGCTCTCTACCCGCCCGGGCTGGATGCGGCCGCCCGGCTGCGGATTCTTGCCGACGGCTACGGCCTCTCGGCGGGGGACCGCGCCGAGTTGCCCGGCGTCATCGGGCAGGCCACGGAGGTCTGCCGGGCCTTCGTCACCCGCCGCGTGGCCGGCGGAGACCCCGTCTATCTCCAGGCGTTGGCCGAGCGTGGTGGATGGGAACGCTGGGACCGCATGCAGACCTGGCTGGTGGACCACCGCCAGACGTTCACGGCTGCCCTGCTGAACTGAGGCCGAAGACGCGGGTGCTGTCTGGCGGCCCTATCCCCCGGCCGACGCTCACTGACCTTGGGGGAGGAAGCTGCTGGAGGACCAGTGACGGATCTGCCGACCGCCGCCGGGGGAAGGACTGCCAAGAGGTGCGCGAGACCGTCCCGCTCGCCATCATCGCCCGGTAGGCCACACAGCGCAGAGCCTCCACCCAGAACTGAGCGGAGGCTCTGCGCATCGACTGCGAGGTGGAGAGGTCAGGCCCCGGTCACGGGGGCAGCAACGCATGCGGTGTAGAAATCTTTGACGCCGAAGCCCGACTGCTTCCACGGTGCAACGCAGTAAACGGCGACGGCGGCCACAGGGGCACTTACGGCGCCCACGAGCTGGTTGAGCTGCCCGTCGGCGGGCGCGGCAAGTCCTGGCCGAATCCGCTTGGCGCGGCATCGACCGGCTCCAGGGCCGCGGTGGCTGTGCTTGAGCCACAGACGATCGCGGCGCCCACCAGTAACGCAATAACTCCCAGCTTTGTCCCACGCATCAAGTTGCTCCATCCATCCATGTCGGCACCGGAACCGGGCGCCGCTCAGGAGAGCGGTCACCATTGGGCCTTGGTCACGCCACGAGCAGCCTGCTCAGCACTGCGCCGTCACTGAGGCTTCGATGGCACGAGGGCAAAGTTCGCGGTCCGATTCGCCTGTGGTCGCATGTGATCCGGTCCACCGAGGACGGTTGCCCGAAGCGCCGGAAAACCGGTGGAGCCGTCGGAGCATGTGTCCGTACCGTCCCTGGGGTGACCTACCTGAGTCCCCTGGGATATCTGCTGGGCATCGAGGGCGCCGCTCTGCTGCGCGGCTTCCGGGAGGGAAGCGCCGACCGGGCGTTCGTCGAGGCCCGGATCGCCGAGATCCGGGCCCTGCTGGACACGCCCGCCCTTGCGCATGCCGAGGGCGTGACGGCGAGTGAGGGCACGATCAGCACGGCCGACGTCTACCGGTCCTGGGCGCCGCACTACGACGCTCCCGGCAACCAGATGATCGACATCGAGCAGCCCGTCGTCCGGCGCATCCTGGACGGCCTGCCCGTCGGCACGGCGCTGGACGCCGCCTGCGGAACCGGCCGTCACACCGCCTACCTGCATGAACTCGGGCACCACGTGATCGGCATCGACGCGTCACAGGGAATGCTTGCCCAGGCTCGCAAGCGTCTGCCGGATGTCGACTTCCACGAGGCCGACCTGCACCGGCTGCCGGTTCCCGACAATACGGTCGACACCATCGTCTGCGCGCTCGCCCTGACCCACGTCCCCGACTTGGCCCCCGTTCTGGCCGAGTTCGCGCGCGTCCTACGTCCCGGCGGACACCTCGTGGTCTCGGACGCCCACCTGCTGGTGTCCTACCTCAGGCCGACCCTGCCGCGCCGTCCCGGCCCGGACGGCCACCCGTCCCTTCTCGCCGAGTACCACCGCCCGCTCAGTGGCTACCTCGCCGCAGCCCTCCCGCTCGGGTTCCAGGTCCGGCACTGCGAGGAACCTCGCCGCCCGCGCCACGACCTCGCCCCGGACACCGCCCCGGACCCGCTCCCCACATGCGTGTCCTGGGACCTGCTGCACTGGTGTCCGGAAGCATCGGCTGCGGCCCTGGACGATTCCCCTATCGCGGTCATCTGGCACTTCCAACTCGAAGGCACCGCGAAGAACTAAGCATCGATCCGCACAGTCCTGTCGGCGGTCGCGTTCAAGTCCGGCACCCTGCGTCTGGTTTTCGACACAGGCCACCACCTGACCTGCTCGTCCGATCGGGCCTACGAAGTGTGGCAGGTCACGGGCCCGGCGGGGTGGCGCTTCGTGTCGCTGCCCGGGGGCGATCCCGCAGTCTGGTCCGACCGACCGATACGGGGACGGAGTACCGGCTCGCGCAGTCCGAGCCCTTCTCGACACCGGTGCCGTCGACCGCGTCCGCCTGGCGCGCTCCTCCCGCCGGGCACTGGTGAACGCACAGGCCGACGGCTGGACCTGCGTCATCGTCACCAACGGCCGCACCATCCAACAGGAAACGAAGATCCGCAACCCCGGACTCGACCGACTCGTCCAGGGCTGGGTCGTCTCCGAAGCCGTCGGTCACAAGAAGCCCGAACCGGAGATCTTCCAAGCGGCAGCCGCAGCCGTCGGCCTCCCCCTCCCCGGCGCGTGGGTCATCGGCGATTCACCGCACGCCGACATCGCCGGTGCCGACGCGCTCGGACTTCGCAGCGTGTGGGTGACGGACGGACGGCCCTGGACGCAGGGCTCCTACGAGCCCACTCACACGGCTCCCGACGTCGCCTCCGCGATCAACCACGCCATCGGTACGCGGCCATAGGGTGTGCCGCTGATCGAGGTACCCCTCCCCGAAATCGGTCCAGCACCCCCGAATTGGCCTTGGCCGCCCCTCTGCCGCACCGCCTAACGTCGGCGTCATGCGGATTCGAATCGTCGATGCCTTCACCGACCGCCCCTTCGCCGGCAACCCGGCCGGGGTCCTGCTGCTCGACGCCTTCCCGGAGGACGACTGGCTCCAGAAGGTGGCCATGGAGGTCAATCACGCCGAGACGGCGTTCGCGCACCGGCTGGACGAGGGCGGAGAGGCCGACTGGGCGCTGCGGTGGTTCACTCCGGCCGCCGAGGTGGCGATGTGCGGGCACGCCACGCTGGCCACGGCCCACGTACTGCACAGCACCGGCGCCCACGAAGGGCCCGTGCGGTTCGCCACCCGCAGTGGCGTCCTCGTCGCCACGCCCCGCGACGACGGCTCCCTCACGCTCGACTTCCCGACCGCTCCGCTCACACCGGTCGAGGTCCCGGACGGAGTCGCGCAGGCCCTCGGCGCCGAGCCGCTCGTCGCCTTCGACACCGGTCCGAACATCGGCGACCTGCTCATCGAGCTCGCCGACGAGAAGACGGTCCACGCCCTGACCCCCGACCACAAGGCCCTCGGCGCCTACTCCGAGCGCGGCATCATCGCCACCGCACGCGCCGAGGACCCCACCCGGGGCTACGACTTCGTCTCCCGCTGCTTCTTCCCGAACTTCGGCATCGACGAGGACCCGGTCACCGGCAGCGCCCACACGGCCCTCGCCCCCTTCTGGTCCGAGCGCCTCGGCCGGGCCGAACTCACCGGCCTGCAGGCCTCCCCGCGCTCCGGCCGTGTCCGCACCGAGCTGCGCGGCGACCGCACTCTGCTGAGCGGCCGCGCGGTGACCGTCATCGAGGGGGAGTTGATCGCCTAGCTCCGGTCCGGCCGGGGGGGGGACGCCAAAGGGGGCGTACGAAACCGTCGTACGCCCCCTCGGAACGGCTCACGCCGTCGGCAGCCACCCCACCTTCCCGGCCAGCAGCGCATACCCCACAAACGCCCCGATGTCGAGCAGGGAATGCGCCACGACCAGCGGGCCCACCCGACCCCAGCGCCGGTACAGGTAGACGAACACCACGCCCATCGCCATGTTGCCCAGGAAACCGCCGATGCCCTGGTACAGGTGGTACGAGCCGCGCAGTACGGAACTGGCCACCAACGCGGTGCCGGGCGTCCAGCCCAACTGGCCCAGCCGGCGCAGCAGATAGCCGACGACGATGACCTCTTCGAGGATCGCGTTCTGCAGGGCGGACAGGATCAGCACCGGGTACTTCCACCACACGTCGGGCAGCGCCTCGGGCACCACGGTGAGGTTGAAGCCGAGCCCACGGGCGGCCAGGTAGAAGGCGATTCCGGTGCTGCCGATCACCGCCGCGATCGCCGCTCCGCGAGCGAGATCCGGCCCGGGGCGGGTGCGGTCGAAGCCGAGCACGCGCAGGCTCGCTCCCTCACGCAGCAGGAAGTGCGCGACGAGGGCGACGGGCACCAGCGCGGTGGTGATCCCGAAGAGCTGCCAGGCGAGATCCAGCCAGGGGCGGCCCGGCGCGGCCGAGGCGTTGAGGGTGGCGGCCTGGTCCTTGAGACCGCCCGGTTTGGTGACCGATCCCACAAAACTGATCAGGGCGGACACACCGCTCGCACCGAGCGAAAGCCCCAGAACGAGCAGCGTCTCATCACGGAGAATCCGTCGCGAGGGCCGCTCATGCGGAAAAGAATCGGCCACGGGGCCTGCCTCGCCCTGCACACCTGCCTCCAGTTGAGTAATCCCGCCGCATCCTCATCGCCGCGCCGCTGGGCAGGGCGACAGGGAGGTGCACCACCGTCATGGGACGTCACAGCTTGCCCGATCAGTATGGGGCGGGCGGCAGCGACCCCCACTGAGGCGACCTCCGCCGAGGCGACCCCCGCCGACGCGCACGCCGCCGTACGGTGGCCGTCGCGACGGGCCTCGTCCTGGCCGTCGCCGGCGGTACGGCCGCCGCGGTCAAGGGCGGACTGCTCTCCTTCGGCTCCTCCTGCCAGAACGACCCGGTACGGCTGACCCTGGCCGCCTCCCCCGGCCTGGCTCCCGCCCTCGGAGCGGCGGCGCAGCAGGTCGCCGTCGGCCCCGACGCCGACCGCGAGGAGGCCGACCGCATCGCCGAGGCGAAGGGCGGCTCGGGCCACGAGGTGACGGACCCGTCCCAGATCCACTCGGTGATCCTGAAGGCGATCGTGGACGCGGGGACACCGGGCAGGCCGGGCTGACGGGACCTGTCCCGGCAACCGCCTCGGCGGTCACCCCAGCGGCACCGGCTCCAGCAACCCCACCGGCCAGGTGTGCACCGGGTCCCCGCGGTGCATCAGCTCGCGGTACCGGCGGGTCGTCGCCGCCAGTGCCGCCTCCCGGGTCAGCCCCGACTCCAGGGCCCGGTGGAAGGTGGCCGACTGCCAGGACGCCCCGTTCATGCGCCTGCGGCACCGCTCCTCGATGACACCGAGGTAGAGATCCCGGTCGGCCGACTCCACTCCCCACGCCTCCAGGCCGGCCTCGGCCAGCGGCAACAGCTCGTCACGAACGAGGCTCACCGCGTCGACCTCGGTCGTCCCGCCGTACCGCCCCCGCCGGGGCCAGCGCAGCCGCGCGTCGATGCCGTGCTTGCACGCCGCGTCGAAGTTGGCCGCCGCCGTCTCGAAGGGCAACCGGGTCCACACCGGCCGTGACTCCTCGGCGAGGGCGCGGACGACGCCGTAGTAGAAGGCCGCGTTGGCGATGACGTCCGTGACGGTGGGCCCGGCGGGCAGCACGCGGTTCTCCACGCGCAGATGCGGGACGCCGTCGGCGATGCCGTAGACCGGGCGGTTCCAGCGGTACACGGTGCCGTTGTGCAGGACGAGCTCGGCGAGCTTGGGCACGCCGCCGGCGTCGAGCACCTCGAGCGGGTCCTCGTCGTCGCAGATCGGCAACAGGGCCGGGAAGAAGCGCAGGTTCTCCTCGAAGAGGTCGTGCGCGGAGGAGATCCACCGCTCCCCGAACCAGGTGCGCGGCCGCACGCCCTGGGCCTGCAGTTCGGGCGGGCGGGTGTCGGTGGACTGCTGGAACAGCGGCGGGCGGGACTCGCGCCACAGCTCCCGCCCGAAGAGGAAGGGCGAGTTGGCGCCCACGGCGACCTGGGCCGCTGCAACCGCCTGAGCCGCGTTCCACACGTCGGCGAAGCGCCCCGGGGTGACCTGGAGATGCAGTTGCACGGAGGTGCAGGCGGCCTCGGGTGCGATGGACTTCGACGTGCACGTCAGATGCTCCACGCCGTCGATGTCGAGCGTGAAGTCCTCGCCGCGGGCGGCCACGATCTGGTCGTTGAGGAGGGCGTAGCGGTCGACGTCGGAGAGGTTCGAGGAGACCAGGTCGTCGCGGTCGAGGGTCGGCAGAATGCCGATCATCACGATTCCCGCGTCGAGCTCACCCGCTTTTCGGTCGGCATATGCCAGTGATGTACGGAGTTCCTCGGCGAGCCGGTCGAATACCCGCCCCTGCAATCGATGTGGGGCTATGTTGACTTCCAGATTGAACATGGCGAGTTCTGTTTGGAAGTCGCGGCTCGCGATCCGCTCGAGTACCTGACCATTCAACATTTTCGGCATGCCGTCGGCGCCGGTGAGATTCAACTCGATCTCCAGCCCCATGAGGTTCTTGGGGCGGTCGAACCGCTTCGCCTCCAGCAGCCGCTCCAGGCCCGTCAGACACTGCCGCAGCTTCCGGCGGTAGCGCTGACGATCGGACAGATCGAACCGACCTGCCACGACCTTCTCCCCCATCGAAGCTTCCCTCCTCGGATGGGCGGACCGAAGACCGGGCCGCCGGTCTCCCGGGTCAGGTGGGATGATGCCCAGCCGAAGCGATCGATAACGTCCCGCGCGAGGCCGACGCCCGCTAGGCTGTCGGACGTGACCGGCGGCACATTCACCAGGCATGGACCACCGTGCGGTTCGGTCGCCTCACGAACTCGTGAAAAACGCCGACGAGAATTGGCCGACCGCACCCGGGGCATTTTTCGAGGTCATCGCCGCACGACCGGCCGGGAATCGGGATGATTCCCGCATAACGCCGACCGAATGGCCCCTTGTCGAGTGCACCAAAAGCGGTTAGACGAAACATCGTCTGAACACTCGTCGTATAAACTCCGCAATCAAGGCAGAGGGTTGGCGCCCGCGGTCCAGGACCTGCCGTCCACGAGACGTACGGCAGGCCTCACCCACGTCTCTCGCTCCCAGACCCCGGCCCCCGCCTCTCTGACCTCCGTGAGCAGACAGCGCCGTCCGCCCCCGCCCCGCCCTGCCCTCGCGCCACCGTGCCTGTCGAATGAGAGAGGCGACCCACCATGCCGCTGCATGTCCCCCCGGCTCCCGCGCCCGCACTTCGCTCCGTCCTCACCGCACTCGGCTCGCCTACCGCGGTCAGTGAGGCCCGAACTCCCTCCCTGCGCGCCGCCCAGGGGCCCGCGACACCCGAACTCCCGCTGCCCGTCCATGTCGTGGACGAGATCACCCCGGCGGGGGTGGCCGCGACCCGGCTGGCCGGCTGGCGTTTCCTGATCCGCTGCGGCGACCGCGCGGTGGCCGCGGCCGAGACCCGGCTGACGCCCGACGGCTGGGCCTTCTCGCACTTCTTCGAGGGTCCCTACATCGCCTCCACCGAGCGGGCGCTGCGCCAGACCGAGACGATCACGCAGGCCTACCAGCCGCGCCTGCTGTCGTTCCCCGGCCTCTACATGCTGACCCTCTGGCTGCACAGCGACTGCACCGCGGACGGCGCCACCGGGCACCCCGACGGCACGGACATCCTCGTGCCGCTGGCCCCGGCCCCGCCCGGCATCGCGGCCCACGTGCCGCACCGGGTCGCCGAACTGCTCCCGGTGCTCGCCCACCGGGCGACCCCGGCTCCGCTGCCTCCCCTGCTCGGCTCGCCCGCCTGACAGCACATCGCGCGAACGGCTCCGTGCCCCGCTGCCCGATTCCGGGTGGCGGGGTACGCCGTTGTTTGCGGTGGGATCGGGGCAATGGGATTAGGCTCGTATCGGACAACAGAAAACACGCACGCACGAAACGTAAATAACTCGTACGAGCGAGAATGCGCTCGAATGAGCCCGCTAGCCCCCGGCCCCCGCGGACTAGCCCCATCCGACCACTTCGAACCATCCAAAGTGACAGTGGAGTTGGGATGAACCGTCCGCGCGGGTGACGCGTCCTCAACCTGTGAGAAGCGGTGCTGCGAAATCCCTGCGGATTCACGCCCGTGGGGCAACACTGGGTTCCGACCGACCAATCGCCAACGGGGGGCGGCCATGAACGAAGTTTCACGCCGCGAAACAGACACCACAGCCACTTCACCCATCACGACAGAGCGAAAGATCCCATCCATGTGCCAGCACCAGCCACCGTGTCCCTCAGCCGACTCCGCCGACCGGGAATCCGCCCGTCTCGTGGCGCACCACCCGGAGCAGGGATGGAGCCTGCTGTGCAACGGTGTTCTGCTCTTCGAGGACACCGGTGAGCTCCTGCCGGACGGCAAGATCATCGCCCCGCACCGTCCACTGGGCACCGGCAAGGTGATGACCGCCGCGTAACGCCTGCCCGCGGACCACGCCGGACAGGCCCGCACCACCGGGCGGCGCTACGGACGCCCGGCGTACCCCAGGGGCCGGTCGCAGACCCTGACTGCGAGCCGGCCCCGACGTGCGTCCAGGGGCGGTGACTCACCGTAGCCGGGGCCTACTTCAGCGCTTCCCTCAGCGCGAAGTACGCCGGCTTCGGGCGCAGTTGCTCGTCCCACGGCAGGGCCGCGCCCTGGCCCTCGAAGAACGCCGGGATCCACGAGTACTTGTCGGTGTAGTCCCAGATGGTGATCCCCACGCACCGGCGGACCGCGAGGCAGGCGTCGGTCAGGTCCGCGTACCAGTCCGCCTGCTGGGCCAGCTTCTCCTGCGTCGCGGGGAGGATCATCCGGATGTCCACCTCGGTGAGCGAGGTGTCGAGTCCGAGCCTGGAGAAGCGCCGGAGGTTGTCCTCCAACGTGGTCGGATAGCCGTACTGGAGCGCCAGATGGGCCTGGAGGCCGATGCCGTCGAGCGGAACGCCGTCGGCCTTCAGCTCCTTGGCGAGGTTGTAGTAGGCGTCGCTCTTCGGGCCGATCGCCTCGATGTTGTAGTCGTTCAGGTAGAGCTTCACCTTCGGGTCGGCCTGGCGGGCCCAGCGCAGGGCGTCGGCGATGTAGCCGGGGCCGAGCGTCTTGTAGAAGACCGTGTCGCGGTACGTGCCGTCCTCGTTGAACGCCTCGTTGACGACGTCCCAGGCGAAGACCTTGCCCCGGTAGTGCCGTACCTCCGTCTGAATGTGCTTCTTCAGTACGGGCCGCAGCTCGGCCGCCGTCCACTCGCGGCCGGTCAGCCAGTCGGGCAACTGGCTGTGCCAGACGAGGGTGTGGCCGCGCACCTTCTGGTGGTGGGCGCGGGCGAGGTCGACGATCTCGTCGCCCTTGGAGAAGTCGAACACGCCCTGCTGGGGCTCGGTGGCGTACCACTTCATGCCGTTGCCCGGCGTGATCTGGTCGAACTCGCTGCCGAGGAGCGCCTTGTACGGCTCGTCGACGAGCTCGGGGTTGTCGGTGGCGCTGCCGAAGTAGCGGCCGTGGCGCTGGGCCAGTTCGGCGAGGGTGGGCTGCTTGCCGTGCCGTTCGTCCGCCTGCGCCGCCGGGCCGGTGGCCACGCCGGCCGCGACCAGCACGGCGGCGAGGGCCCCGGCGAGTCTGAGCCGGGTGCGGGAGCGGGTGGTCGTAGTGCGCATGGTGCGACTCCTCACGGATCGGTGGTGTTGAGCCGTACGTCCGCCTGCGCGCGTCATCCCTTGCTGGCGCCGGCGGTGAGGCCGCCGACGAGCTGGCGCTCGGCGACCGAGTAGAAGGCGAGGGCGGGGACCATGGCCAGCACGAGGTAGGCGAACACGCGGGCGTAGTCCGCGGAGTACTGGCCCTGGAACTGCTGGACGCCGATGGGCAGGGTCCACCAGGTCGAGTCGGTGAAGACCAGCAGTGGCAGGAAGAAGTTGTTCCAGCTGGTGACGACGGCGAGGACCGAGACCGTGCCCAGCGCCGGCCGCGCCATGGGCAGCAGGATCCGCCAGAAGAACCCGAACGGCCCGCACCCGTCCAGCGTGGCCGCCTCCTCCAACTCGCCGGGGATCTCCCGGAAGAAGCCGCGCAGGATGATGATCGTCATCGGCAGCCCGAAGGCGGCCTGCGGAAGGATCACGCCCAGCGGGTTGTCGAGCAGCCCCATGGAACGCAGCAGCAGGAAGAGGGGCAGGGCCGCCACCGCGAAGGGGAACATCAGCCCCATCGTGAACAGCGTGAACAGCAACTCCCGTCCGCGGAAGGCGAATCGGGCGAAGGAGAACGCGGCCAGCGCGGACACGGCGACCACCAGCACAGTCGTCGCCACCGCGATCAGCGTGCTGTTGCCGACCAGCCGCCAGAAGTCCCCCGAGCCGAGGATGCCGCGGTAGTTGGAGAACACCCACGGGCTGGGCAGCCCCACGGGGTTGCGGGAGAGCTGGTCGGTGGACTTGAAGCCGGACAGGACGGCGTACAGCAGGGGCAGGCCCATCACCGCGCCGACCACGACGAGGATCAGGTGCAGGGGCAGGCTCTTCCTGCCGGACTTGGCCGTCACTTGGCGTCTCCCCTCATCGTCGTGGTGGCCCCTTCGAGATCGCGGCGGAGCACGAACCGCTGGTAGGCGAGGGCGAAGACGAGGCTGATGCCGAACATGACCACGCTGATCGCGCTGGCGTAGCCGACCTGGTAGCGCTTGAAGCCGTACTGGAACATGGTCACGGCCATCGTCTCGGAGTGGTGGTCGGGGCCGCCCGCGGTGGTGACCCAGACCAGGTCGAAGAGCTGGATCGCCCCGATGACGGACAGGAAGACGCTGATGCGCAGGGTGGGCGCGAGCAGCGGCAGGGTGACGCCGCGGAAGCGCTGCCAGGCGTTCGCGCCGTCGATCAGCGCGGCCTCGGTCAACTCCCTGGGGATGGACTGGAGTCCGGCCAGGTAGAGCATCATGTGGAAGCCGAAGTACTTCCACGTCATGACCAGGAAGAGCGTCGCCATCACCATGGACGGGTCGGCGAACCACTCCCCGCCCAGCCCGTCCAGCCCGACGTACCCGAGGAGGTGGTCGGCGAGGCCGTCGTCGGGGGCGAAGACCATACTGAACAGCACGCCCGTGATGGCCTCGGACAGCACGTACGGCGCGAAGAACAGCATCCGGTACACGGCCCGGCCGCGCAGCCTCTGGTTGAGCAGTACGGCCATGGCGAGCGCGAACGGCAGCTGGACGGCGACCGAGAGCACGACCAGGAACAGGCAGCGCCCCAGGTCCCCGAGGAAGACGGGGTCCTGGAAGAGCCGGGTGAAGTTGTCGGTGCCGATGTAGTCGGACGGCATGCCGAAGCCGCCCCAACGGAAGAAGGCCGCGTACAGCGCGAACAGGATCGGCAGCAGCACCAGGACGAGGAAGAGCACCAGGGCGGGCATCTGGAAGGCGACCGCGGTGAGCCAGTGCAGCGCGCGCCGCCGGCCCCGTCCCGGGGCCGCGCCGGCGGACAGGGGCGGGACGTCGGCGTCGGGGCCGGTCCGCTTGTCCGGCAGGAACGTGGAGGTCATCGCCGGCTACTGCTCTTCCTTCGTGGCCTGTGTGAGGGACTCGGTGACCTGCTGGGGAGACTTGGACCCGGCGATGAGCGCGGCCACGCTGTCGTTGAGTTCCTGGCCCACGGCGGGCGCGTACGCCTGGTCGAGATAGAGCTGGAAGCCGGTGGCGCCCTTCAACTGTGCCTGGACGGCCTTGATGTTCGGGTCGGTGATGGCGCTCTCGGCACCCGGCACCACCGGGAGGACGCCGGTCTTCTTCACCAGCTCCACGTCCGTCGCCTCCGAGGCGAAGAACTTCAGGAAGTCGACGGCGGCCTGCGGAGCCCCGCTGCGCAGGGCGTGTCCGCCGCCTCCGCCGAACACCTCGGTGATCGCGCCCTTGCCGCCGTCGACCGCCGGGAACGGGAAGAAGCCAAGGTCGTCGCCGAGTCCCTTGCCGGAGTCCGCCTGCACGACCGGGGCCCACTGGCCCATGAGCTCCATCGCCGCCTTGCCGTTGCCGACGGCCGCGGCCTGGCCGGTGGGGGTGGAGTAGGCGGCGCCGAGGAAGCCCTTCTGGAAGGGCTGGAGGTCGACGAGCTCCTGGAGGTGCTGACCGGCCTGGACGAAGGCGTCGCCGGTGAAGTCCTTGTCGTCGTAGGCCTTCTGCAGGGCGGCGGCGCCGGCGGTGCGCATCGCGAGGTAGGCCCAGTAGTACATGCCGGGCCACTTCTCCTTGCCGGCCAGGGCCAGCGGGGTGGTGCCCTTCGCCTTCAGATCACGCACGGCGTCGAGGAAGCCGCTCCAGGTGGTCGGCGGCTCGGTGATGCCCGCGGCCTTGAAGAGAGCCTTGTTGTACCAGAAGCCGATCATGCCCATGTCGAACGGGATGCCGTACACCTTCTCGTCGAGGGTGTACGCCTCCTTCGCGACCGGCAGCAGGCCGTCGGCGAAGTCCTTGGTCCGGTCCGTGAGGTCCTCGACGAGGCCCGCGTCGACCTGCTGTTTGAGGACCCCGCCGCCCCAGGTGTGGAAGATGTCGGGCAGCTCCCCGGATGCGGTCAGCGCCGTCATCTTGGACTTGTAGGCTTCGTTCTCCAACTGGACGATCTTTACCTTCACCTTGGGGTTCTGCGCCTCGAACTTCTTGGCCAGCGCCGCCCAGACGCCCTTCGCCGGCTGGGTGGTGGAGATGTTCCACCACTCGATGGTGGTCGTCCCGTCCGACGACCCTCCCTCCGAGTCGCCGCCGCAACCGCTCAGTGCCGTCATGCCCAGACCGGCTGCGGCAGAGGTCGCGAGGAAGCCGCGGCGGGACAGTCCCGGGTCGCCCATCATGCGCTCCTTGGGTACGGGACGGCCCGTTCACGGCCGTCCACTGGATCGAAAGTTTCGGAGTTGACCCAGAAAGCTGCGTCGTTGCCGCACCCTAGAGACAGCTGCCAAACGGTGGCAACCCCTTGAACGCGGTGAATCTGCCGCCAACCGTCACGGCAGGTGCTGCCCTTGAGGGACATACCTGAACAGGTCGAAGGCCGCGCCGCCCTCGGTTACGGTCGAGGCTGCTCCTGGTAGAGCGTGGGGAGATCCGGTACGACGCCGGGCTCACGGCGTCGAAGTCGTCCCGCGGAGAGGGGAGTTCGCCGGGCAGCCGGCGGGCCGGCGCCGCGTGCGACTCCCGCACTGGGGCCGACCTTCGTCGGCCGTCCACCCACTCCAGGACGCGGGGCGCCGGGGAAGTACTCAGAGGCTGGAGCGGAAATCTCCGAAACATTCGGTCGACATGGCGAACGTTACGGGGTCAGCTGCAGCGCGCGTGCCCGACGCCACCTTGCCGCACGACACCTCCGGACGACGGCCGGCCCGTCTCTCGTCCGGAGGTGGGTCGGTGAGGCCGCGTCCGCTACAGGCCGACGTCGCGGCTGCGGATGTCCTCCAAGGACTCGCGGCGGATCAGGAGCCTGGCGCGGCCGTCGTCCACGGCGACCACCGGTGGGCGGCCCACCAGGTTGTAGCCGGACGCCATGGACAGGTGGTAGGCGCCGGCGACCGGCACGGCGAGCAGGTCTCCGGGGCGAATGTCGTCGGGGAGTTCGACGTCGGCGGGGACGACGACGTCGCCCGCCTCGCAGTGCCGGCCCACCACGGTCACCGGGGTCGGGGCGGCGGTGCTGCGCCGGCCCACCGGGCGGGGCGCGTACCGGACCCCGTACAGGGCGGGTCGGGGGTTGTCGCTCATGCCGCCGTCGACCGCGACGTACATGTGCGCGCCGGTGCGCTTGACGGCGAGGACGTGGTAGAGCGCGATCCCCGCCGGGCCCGCCATCGCCCGCCCGGGTTCGATGACGAGGCGGGGCACGGCGAGCCCCGCTGCCGCGCACGCCTCGACCAGCTCCGCACGCACCTTGCGGGCCAGCAGGGTCAGGTCCAGGGCCGGTTCACCGGGCCGGTAGGCGATGCCGTGACCGCCGCCCAGGTCGAGTTCGGGCAGGACCAGGCCGTGCTGTTCGTCCAGCCGGGCCATGAGACCGACCAGGCGCCGCACGGCGGCGAGATAGGGCTTGACGCTGGTGATCTGCGAACCCAAGTGGCAGTGCAGGCCTGCCAGTTGGAGCTGCGGCTGATCGAGGATGCGGGCGATGGCGTACTGTGCGTACCCGTCGGAGATGGACAGTCCGAACTTCTGGTCCTCGGTGCCGGTGCGGATCTTCTCGTGTCCGCCGGCGCTGATGCCCGGCACGACGCGGACCATCACCTTCTGGTGGCCGCCGGGCCCGACCGCCGCGGCCAGCCGGGCGATCTCCGAGGGGCTGTCGATGACGATACGGCCGACCCCGAGGCGCAGGGCGGTCTCCAGGTCGCGCGGGGACTTGGCGTTGCCGTGCAGCACGATCCTGTCCGGCGGGAATCCAGTGGTGACCGCGAGTTCGAGTTCGCCGGCCGAGCACACGTCGAGCCCGAGTCCCTCCTCGTCCATCCAGTGGACCATCGCCCGGCACAGGAACGCCTTGGCCGCGTACAGGACTTCCGCGTCGGGGAAGACATGCCGGTAGGTCCGGCAGCGTTCGCGCACCTCGGCCTCGTCCAGGACGTAGACGGGCGTGCCGAAGCGATCGGCGACCTCGGCCAGGGCCACGCCGCCGACGGAGAGGGCACCCGGGCGGGGCTCGGCGGTGGAGACGGGCCACACGGACAGGGCGTCGGCGCCGGAAGAGACCGCAGGTTCGTGGAGGGTGGTCATGGCGGGGCCCCCTCAGCCGATCCGCAGTACGGGAACAGGGACGACGGACTCGACCGGCGTGGGAGCCGGTGCCGCGAACTGCGGATCCAGCGTGAGGGTGGTGACACCGAGAGGTGCCGTCAGCGCGCGCAGTGCGGGCTCGGCGAGCCCGATCCACGCCTGCTTCGGCCCGAGCGTGGCGATCAACTGCCGCTCGGAGGTGAAGCCTACGGCCGTACGGCCGCCGAGAGGTGTGCGGAAGAGGCGCGTCACGCACCCCGATGGTCCCGGCCGGACCGGAACGTACAGCGGGCCGGCCGGGAACCGATCAGAGGGCTCCGGGTCTTCGTCGGACAGGGTGTCTGCCATGGGATGCCTCCGGGTGGATCCGAGGTGGGTCCGAGGTGGATCGGGCGAGAGCCAGAAGGTGGGTCAGTGAGACCCGAGGTGGGTCGGGTGAGCTCCGAGGTGGGTCGGGCGAGCGGTTCGACAGCCCCGGACGCGGGGAGGCGGACCGGGGTTTGCCACTGACGCCATGCCCGGCGTCCGGGGTTCCGAACGGCTCATAACGGCACTCTGACGGCGACCGTCCGGACGCTGACGGGATGCTGACACGAGACCTGGCCGACAACGGGTGCCACCGGCGCCCCGTTACGGCCGGCCCCAGCTGCCGGGCCCACCCCCCTGCCCGAGACGCGAGCCAGTACGACACGCAAGTGCGACACGGAACCGGCCCGCACCATCACGCTGGGTATCCACCCACCCGCAAGGCGTCCACGCGTTCCCGTACAGCCCAACGGGGCGCCCTCAAGCCCCTGAGCTCGATTGTTGATGTGCAGCCACCGCCGACACGGCCAGTCTTAACGGAAGCTTGACGCCGCCGGCCCCCCTATCCGCGGGCCCGTGCGTCACTCTCTGCTTACGCTGGTGCCGCCGTCCGCGTGATGGCCGGAGCACTACGCCGATCCGCACATCAGGAGCACGCCGATGGCCGCCACGACCGAACACCCACCGCCCAGTCGTCTGCGCGCCTGGATGCTGCAGGGGCTGTCCGACATGGGCAAGGGCCACGCTCCTCAGGATCCGCACGCCGAGCCGGAGCCCGCCCCCAAGGGCCGGCCCTGGTATCGCGTCATGTGCCTCACCGGCGTCGACTACTTCTCGACTCTCGGCTACCAGCCGGGCATCGCCGCCCTCGCGGCCGGCCTGCTCTCCCCAGTGGCGACCATCGTGCTCGTGATCGTCACCCTCGCCGGCGCCCTGCCCGTCTACCGTCGGGTGGCCGAGGAGAGCCCGCACGGCGAGGGCTCCATCTCGATGCTGGAGCGGCTGCTGTCCTTCTGGAAGGGCAAGCTGTTCGTCCTGACCCTGCTCGGCTTCGCCGCCACGGACTTCCTGATCACCATCACACTGTCGGCGGCCGACGCCTCGACCCACCTGGTCGAGAACCCGCACCTGAACAGCGCACTGCACGACAAGCAGCTCCTGATCACCCTCATCCTCGTGGCGCTGCTAGGCGCGGTGTTCCTCAAGGGGTTCCTGGAGGCGATCGGCGTCGCCGTCGCCCTGGTCGGCGTCTACCTCGTGCTCAACGCCGTCGTCGTGGTCGTCGGCCTCTACCACGTCGTCACCGAGCAGCACGTGGTCACCGACTGGTCCAACGCCCTCACCGCCGAGCACGGCAACGTCTTCGCCATGATCGGCGTCGCCCTGATCGTCTTCCCCAAGCTCGCCCTCGGCCTCTCCGGTTTCGAGACGGGCGTCGCGGTGATGCCGCACGTCAAGGGCGACTCCGGCGACACCGAGGAGCAACCGAAGGGCCGGATCCGGGACACGAAGAAGCTGCTCACCACCGCCGCCGTGATCATGAGCTGCTTCCTGATCGCGACGAGCTTCATCACCACGCTGCTGATCCCGGAGAGGGAGTTCGAGTCGGGCGGCGAGGCCAACGGCCGCGCGCTGGCGTTCCTCGCCCACGAGTACCTCGGTGGCGCCTTCGGCACGGTCTACGACGTCTCGACGATCGCCATCCTGTGGTTCGCCGGCGCCTCCGCCATGGCCGGTCTGCTCAACCTGATGCCCCGCTATCTGCCTCGCTACGGCATGGCCCCGCACTGGGCGCGCGCGGTGCGTCCGATGGTCATCGTCTTCACGCTGGTCGCCTTCCTGGTCACCTGGATCTTCGACGCCGACGTCGACGCCCAGGGCGGCGCGTACGCCACCGGCGTCCTGGTGCTGATCAGCTCCGCGGCCATCGCCGTGACCATCGCGGCCCGCAAGGCCGGTCAGCGGCACTGGACCATCGCCTTCGCGGTCATCTCCGCGGTGTTCCTCTACACGACCGTCGCGAACGTCATCGAGCGCCCCGACGGCGTGAAGATCGGCGCCTGCTTCATCGCCGGCATCATCCTCATCTCCCTGCTCTCCCGGCTGCTGCGCGCCTTCGAGCTCCGCGTGACCAGCGTGACGCTGGACGACATGGCGGAACGATTCGTCAGAGACATAGCCAGCCGCAGGATCCGGTTCATCGCCAACGAGCCGGACCGCCGGGACAAGGCCGAGTACCGCGACAAGATCGAGCAGATCCGCCAGGACAACGACATGCCCGAGCAGGAGGACTTCGTCTTCGTCGAAGTGACGGTGACGGACCCTTCCGAGTTCGAGGCCGGCTTGACCGTGCGCGGCGACGTCATGCACGGCCGCTACCGCGTCCTCACCCTGGAGTCGTCCTCCATTCCCAACGCCCTGGCCGCACTGCTCCTGCACGTCCGCGACACGACCGGCTGCATCCCGCACATCTACTTCGAGTGGACCGAGGGCAGCCCCTTCCACAACTTCCTGCGCTTCTTCCTCTTGGGCCAGGGCGAGGTCGCCCCGGTCACCCGCGAGGTGCTGCGCGAGGCCGAACCCGACCGGGACCGCAGGCCACGGGTACACACCGGCTGAAACGGCCGCGGGCATCAGGATCGCGTCAAGGTTGAACCGTAAGGCGTCAAGAGCGCCGTCAGCCGGACCGTTCCCGCGCCGGGACCCCTACCGTCTGCACTGTGCCGTCCGGAGGAAGCAGACCGCGTCCGGCCCCGACCGGCGACCGCCACTGGCGTGACGACGCCCGATTCGCCATGGGCTGCTCCCTGGCCTTCCTCGGCATGGCCCTGCTCGTCGACTACGACGCGCGGACCCTGACCACGCCCCGGGCCCTGCTGTGGCTGGTGCTGACGGCCGTGGTCTTCACGATCCTGCTCCCCCAGCGCGTGACCGCGGGCCCGGGATGGCTGGCGGTGCGTGGCCTCGTACGACGGCAGGCGGTGCGCACGGACGCGCTGGTGACGGTACGGCAGTACGGCGACATCTCCGCGCACCTGACCCTGTGCGACACGGACGGCCACCGCCTGGAACTGGACCCACGGATCCTCGTCGCCAACCCGCTGCTGTGGCACGAGCTGGACACCGGGGTACGCCGCTCGCGCCAACGCGGGACGCTGCGCGAAGGCGTGGACGTGCTGGAGCAGCTGGGGCATCAGATCGACGACGCGACGGCGCGAGCGGTGCTCAAGGCGTCGGGGTTCTCCTGAACTCCGCACTACGGTAGGGATCGCCGCACAGGCGACAACTTACGACAAAGCCCCCACATCCCCCACCGTCAGCGAGGCGCTCCCCCATGACCCTGAGCATCCGCAACCAACTCCCCGGCACGATCACCGCCATCACCCCCGGCGAGGTCATGGCAACGGTCAAGCTCCGCCTCAGCGGCGGCCAGGACCTCACCGCGGCGATCACCCTGGAGGCCGTCGAGGATCTCGGCTTGGCCGAAGGCACCGCCGTGAAGGCCCTCGTGAAGGCGACGGAGATCTCCCTCGCCACGGCCCCGATCGAGGGCCTGTCGATCCGCAACCAGCTTCCCGGCACGATCACCGGCATCGCCACGGGCGGCGCGATGGCCTCGGTCAAGATCGCCGTGGAGGGCGGCGCCCTGACCGCGGCCATCACCAGGGACGCCACCACCGACCTCGTCCTCTCCCCCGGCGCCCCGGTTGTCGCGCTGGTCAAGGCGACGGAGGTCGCCCTGTCGACGGCGTGACACAGAAGGGCCCCGCCCGGCCGGGAAGGCCAGGGCGGAGCCCTTCGTTCACCTACGTCCGAACGTGAGTCCGTCGGTACGTCAGCCCCTCGGCAGGTCAGTCCTCGTACGCGTCCAGCGGCGGGCAGGAGCACACGAGGTTCCGGTCACCGAAGGCCTGGTCGATCCGGCGCACCGGCGGCCAGTACTTGTCGGCGACCGTGACCCCGGACGGGAACACGGCCTCCTCACGGCCGTAAGCGTGCTCCCACTCCCCGCCCAGCGCCCCGGCGGTGTGCGGAGCGTTCCGCAGCGGGTTGTCGTCGGCGGGCCACTCACCCGACCCGACCTTCTCGATCTCCGCACGGATGGCGATCATCGCCTCGCAGAAACGGTCGAGTTCGATCAGATCCTCGGACTCGGTCGGCTCGATCATCAGCGTCCCGGCCACCGGGAACGACATGGTCGGCGCGTGGAAGCCGTAGTCGATGAGCCGCTTGGCCACGTCGTCGACGCTCACCCCGGTCGCCTTGGTCAGCGGCCGCAGATCGATGATGCACTCGTGCGCGACGAGCCCGCCGGGCCCGGTGTAGAGCACCGGGTAGTGCGGCTCCAGCCGCTTGGCGATGTAGTTGGCGGACAGCACGGCCACCTGCGTGGCCCGCTTGAGTCCCTCGCCGCCCATGAGCCGGACGTACGCCCACGAGATCGGCAGGATCCCGGCAGAACCCCACGGCGCGGCCGAGATCGGCCCGACGCCGGTCTCCGGTCCGGCCGCCGGCTGCATCGGATGGTTCGGCAGGTACGGCGCCAGATGCGCACGCACACCCACCGGACCGACCCCGGGGCCACCGCCTCCGTGCGGGATGCAGAAGGTCTTGTGCAGGTTCAGATGCGAGACGTCGCCACCGAAGTGCCCCGGCTTGGCCAGCCCCACCAGGGCATTGAGGTTGGCGCCGTCGACGTACACCTGCCCGCCCGCTTCGTGCACCTGCGCGCAGATGTCGGCGACATGCTCCTCGAACACGCCGTGCGTCGACGGGTACGTGATCATCAGCACCGAGAGCTCGTCGCGGTACTGCTCGATCTTCGCCCGCAGATCCGCGACGTCGATCTCACCGTCCTCGGCGGTCTTCACGACGACGACCTTCATGCCGGCCATGACGGCACTGGCGGCGTTGGTCCCGTGAGCCGAAGACGGAATCAGACACACGGTGCGCTGCTCGTCCCCGTTGGCCCGGTGGTATCCGCGTACGGCGAGCAGCCCGGCCAGCTCACCCTGCGACCCGGCGTTGGGCTGCAGCGAGACCTTGTCGTAGCCGGTGACCTCGGCGAGACGTTCCTCCAGCTCGTGGATGAGCGTCAGATAGCCCTGCGCCTGCTCGGCCGGCGCGAAGGGGTGCAGCTGCCCGAACTCCGGCCAGGTGACCGGCTCCATCTCGGTCGTCGCGTTGAGCTTCATCGTGCAGGACCCGAGCGGGATCATGCCCCGGTCCAGCGCGTAGTCGCGGTCGGCGAGCCTGCGCAGGTAGCGCAGCATCGCGGTCTCGGAACGGTGCTGGTGGAAGACAGGGTGCGTGAGGTAATCGTCGGTGCGCAGCAGCGCGCCCGGCACGGCGTCCTCGGTCACCGCGTCCAGCGCCTCGATGTCACCCTCGACCCCGAACGCCGCCCATACGGCGCCCAGTTGGGCCCGCGCGGTGGTCTCGTCGCAGGCGACGGACACGTGGTCGGCGTCGACGAGGTGAAGGTTCACACCGTTCTGCCGGGCGGCGGTGACGATCTCGGCGGGCTTCGCAGGCACACGCACGGTGAGCGTGTCGAAGTAGGAAGCGTGCACGACCTCGACCCCACCCGCCGTGAGGCCGGCGGCGAGGATGGAGGCGTACCGATGCGTCCGCCGGGCGATGCCCTTCAGCCCCTCGGGCCCGTGGTAGACGGCGTACATCCCGGCCATCACCGCGAGCAGGACCTGAGCGGTGCAGATGTTGCTGGTCGCCTTCTCGCGCCGGATGTGCTGCTCACGCGTCTGCAGGGCCAGGCGGTACGCCTTGTTCCCGTCCGCGTCCACGGACACACCCACGAGCCGCCCCGGCAGGCTGCGCGCGAACTTCTCGCGCACGGCCATGTAACCGGCGTGCGGCCCGCCGAAGCCCATCGGCACCCCGAACCGCTGCGTCGTCCCGATCGCGATGTCCGCCCCGAGCTCACCGGGCGACTTCAGCAGCGCGAGCGCGAGCAGATCGGCGGCGACGCTGACGAGGGCACCGAGCTCATGAGCCTGCTCGATGACGGACTCGATGTCCCGTACGACACCGGACGCGCCCGGGTACTGCAGGAGCACGCCGTTGATCTCACGCGAGGCGATCTCGGCCGGGATGCCGTCGCTGAGATCGGCGACAACCACCTCCACACCGGTCGGCTCGGCGCGGGTCTCGATCACGGCGATGGTCTGCGGCAGCACATCCGCGTCGACCAGGAACAGCCCCTTCTTGTTCTTGCCCAAACGCCGGGACAGAGCCATGGCCTCCGCCGCCGCCGTCCCCTCGTCGAGCAGAGAGGCACCGGAGGTCGGCAGTCCGGTGAGGTCGGCGACCATGGTCTGGAAGTTCAGCAGGGCTTCGAGTCGCCCCTGCGAGATCTCGGGCTGATACGGCGTGTAAGCGGTGTACCAAGCCGGATTTTCCATGACATTGCGCAGGATGACCGGCGGTGTGAAGGTCCCGTAGTACCCGAGCCCGATCATCGAGTCCAGCACCTGGTTGCGATCGGCGAGCGACCGCAGTTCTGCGAGCACCTCGGCCTCGGTACGCGCCCCCGGCAGATCAAGGGAATCGGCGTTCTTGATCACATCCGGCACCGCGGCGGCGGTGAGCTCGTCCAGCGAGCCGTACCCGACGTGGGCAAGCATCTTGGCCCGAGCCTCATGATCAGGACCAATATGACGCTGCTCGAAAGGGATCCCCTGCTCGAGCTCGGCGAGCGGAATGCGATGGGCGGTCATTGCGGAGGCCTCCTGGTCTGACACGACCTTCGAGGGGCACCACGGCACGGGTACCCCGACGGCCTCCCCCTCTGTCATCTCAACCTGAGAGCTTCACCGGGGCACCCAAGGGCTCCCGGCTTTCACCGTCGGTGAGAGCGGAAGCCGTCGACCCCCGCCCTGCTTTCCAGAGTGACCTCGTCCGTGCGGTACGTGTGCCTGAGAGATTCCGGGGAGGATTTGCTCCTTCGGCGCCTCCGGATGGTGTCCGAAGGACTCTCCCGCGCGGGGTCAGCAGCCGCTAGCCAGCCTACCAGCGGGGTCCACGCACTGACTTTCGAGTGGCCGCGCTCCCCAATGTGCCTTTTCGTAGTGCTTACGGATGAGTTGCGACCAGTGGAGGCCCCGTGCAGACCGACATCGATCCGCGCCACCTGATCGGCCGCAAGGCCTTCGACCGCAGCGGCACCAAGATCGGCACCATCGACGAGGTCTACCTCGACGACGCGACCGGAGTGCCGGAATGGGCGGCGATACGCACCGGCCTGTTCTCCCGGGACGCCTTCGTCCCCCTGGAGCCCAGCGAACTGGTCGAAGGCACCCTCCATGTCCCCTTCGACCGCGCCCTGATCAAGGACGCCCCCGACTTCGGCGTAGGCCGCCACCTCTCCCCCGAACAGGAACTCCAGCTCTACCACCACTACGGCCTTGACGTGGCCCCTCCCTCCACGCCCCCGGACCGAGACTTCGGCAACTTGGCAGGCACGGAAACCCCAGAGGACAACGGCCCCCGGACAACGCACCCACACCCCTGACTACGACCAGCCACACCGGGCGACCACCTCCCCCGACCACACCGCCGCTGCGGCCGCAAAACAGCGCGCCCCGCCGACACAGCTGCGACCACCGCGGCAGGACGAACCGCCCGAGAGGCCAAGCCGCGGACACGGCTACAGGACAGATCGCTTCAGCATGCGCGGCTGCCGACACCACGGCACGACAAACCCCCCACAGCCGTCGCCGCTGCCGACACCGCCACAGCCAAGATCGCCCCACCATGTACAGCCGCGGGCACACTGCACGACGGCCCCCTGTAGCCATAGCCGCGGACACCGCCCCAGGAGAACCGCCCAGCGGGCACAGCCGACGCAACCACCGCACGACGGGCCACCCCAGCGGCCGTAGCCGCGGACACCGCCCCAGGGCATGGGCGCAGCGGCACCCCGCCGACGCGGGCGAGCGACCCCACCTCCACGGACCACCACCACGCCGGACCACCACTACACCGGGCAAGCAGCGACGCCGCACGGCAGCGTCCACCCCCGCCCCCTACCCACGCGCCACAGGCATCTCCCCGACCTCCCCGCCGTTCCCCTCCGCCGATCCGGCCTCCCCCGCCCCTAAGACCCCACCAGCCCCAGATACACCGGGCCCCTCACGTCCCCCAGAGCCTCCAGGTCTGGCCCGCACCAACGGCAACGGATCCGCCCCTTCCAACCCGGGGTCGTCGACCCGGAACGTCCGCACCCGCCCCGGCTCCGAAGATTCAGGGGTCTCAAACCGCACAGTCACCCGCCCAAGCCCGCTCCCCTGGACCCACCCGTGCCCGTACTCGGCATGCCGCACATCGTGCCCCGCAGGCCACCGCCGCTCGACAGGCACAGCCTGCAGCTCCTCCGCAGGCTCCTCCCGGCCGCCCTCCTCCTCGGAGTGCTCGACCTGCTCCCCCGCCGCCTGTGCGAAGAGATCTTCCTGCGTGTAGTCGGCCAGCCCACTGACCCCGACCCCCAGCAGCCGCACGCCACCCGTCGTGTCCACGGACTCCAGCAGCCGCGCCGCAGCCTCCCGCACCACCGCCGGATCATCCGTGGGCCCACGCAGCGTCTCGGAACGGGTCAACGTCGAGAAGTCGTACCGCCGCACCTTCAGCACGATGGTCCGCCCGGACAACCCCGCCCCACGCAGCCGCCGCACACAACGATCGGCAAGCCGCTGCACCTCCAGGCCCACCCGAACCCGGTCGTGAATGTCCACGTCATAGGTGTCCTCCACCGACACGGACTTGGCCTCCCGCTCGGCCACCACCGGCCGCTCGTCGTGCGCCAGCGCCATGGCGTACAGGGCATGCCCATGAGCCTTGCCCAGCAGCCGAACCAGCTCGTCCTCACCCGCCTCGGCGATCTCCTCGACCGTGTGGATCCCGGCACGCCGCAGATGATCCCCCGTCGCCGGCCCCACGCCCGGCAGAGTCCGCACGGACATCGGCCCGAGCAGCGCCCGCTCGCTCCCGGGCTCGATCACCACCAACCCATCGGGCTTGGCCTGCTCCGAGGCGATCTTCGCCAGCATCTTGGACGCGGCCAGGCCCACCGATCCCGCGAGCCCGGTGGCCGCACGTATGTCAGCGCGCAGCTTCGCCCCCACCAACCGCGCGGACCCCTCGTCCCAGGCCGCTCCCCCGGCCTCCAGATCCACGAAGGCCTCGTCCAGGCTCAGCGGCTCCACCAGCGGCGACAGCTCCCGCAGCAGCGCCATCACCTGCTCGCTGATGTCTCGGTAGATCGCGAAGCGCGGCACAAGATACGCGGCATTCGGCGCCAGTCGGCGCGCCTGGGCCATGGGCATCGCCGAGTGAACCCCGAAGACCCGAGCCTCGTAGGACGCCGTGGCGACGACTCCCCGCGGCCCGAGCCCGCCCACGATCACGGCCTTCCCGCGCAGGCTCGGCTTGGATGCCTGCTCCACCGAGGCGTAGAAGGCATCCATGTCGAGATGCAGGATCGTAGGCGCGTTCCTCACATCTCCGATGCTGCCTCACGCCACTGACAATGCCCTGCTACGACCGCCTGGCCCACGACCGCCGTACCTCGCCCTACCCGCCCGACCACTGCGAGGCACCTCGGCGAAGACCGCAAAGGCCGCTCAGACCGCCCGGTTGCGCCGCCGAGCCAGCTCGTCCGCCGGATTGTGCCCGACCAACGTCTCCCCGGTGTCGATCCGCTCCCCGTGCAGCTGCGACAGGGCACTCTCACGTCCCGCCACACCACGCCCACGGCGATCCCGAAGATCCCCTGCCCACCCTGGAGCAGCGCATGGACCTCGTCCGGCGAGGTGCACTCGTAGACCGTCGCACCGTCGCTCATGAGCGTCATGCGCTCCAGATCACGAAAGCCCCGCTCCCGCAGATGCTGCACGGCGGTACGGATGTTCTGCAACGAGACACCGGTGTCGAGGAACCGCTTGACGATCTTCAGGACGACGACGTCCCGGAAGCTGTAGAGCCGCTGGGTTCCCGACCCGTACGCGGGCCGCACGCTCGGCTCGACGAGCCCGGTGCGCGCCCAGTAGTCCAGTTGCCGGTACGTGATGCCGGCGGCCGCACACGCCGTCGGACCGCGGTAGCCGATCTGCTCGGTCTCCATGGACGCCGCCCCTCCGCCACTGCTCGGCACGGCCGTCGGTCGCTGCGTAGCGTGATCGGCCGCGCTGCCCTGAAGCGGGCTCTGAAGCGGGTACGGGCCGCTCGCCCCGAAACCGCGTCCGGGGGCACCCCCAGCCGTACCGTCGCCGCTGCTTCTCACGCCGACCTCCGTCCTTGACCTGCCTTCTCGACGGTAGGCAGTCACCAGGGGTGCGTCAACGATCGCCACACTCGGCACGCCGAGTGATAATCACCCTAGGAGTGGTTTCCCGTACCCCACCGCGGGGAAAGGCTAGCCGAATGCGCTCGGAGCAAGGCGTAGGACGCTCGCGCTCGCCGCTGGCAAATACCGGCATTTGAGTTGTAACCGACTGTGGGCCGCACCACCACGGACCGCGAGTCCGTCGGGCCGCCGCCCACGCCGCCTCACTGACTGCTGGTGCCGAAGTCCTCGGGCGAGATCTGGTCGAGGAACTCGCGGAACTTCTCCACCTCGTCCTCCTGCTCGTCCGGGATCGCGATGCCCGCGTCGTCGAGCACCCCGTCGCTCCCGTAGATCGGCGTTCCGGTGCGCAAGGCCAGCGCTATGGCATCGGACGGGCGGGCGCTCACCTCGACGCCGCTGGCGAAGACCAGCTCGGCGTAGAAGACGCCCTCACGCAGATCCGTGATGCGTACTTCGGTGAGCTCCTGGCCGACGGCCTCCAGCACGTCCTTGAACAGGTCGTGGGTCAGCGGTCGCGCGGGGGCCATGCCCTGCTGGGCGAAAGCGATCGCCGTCGCCTCCCCCGGCCCGATCCAGATGGGGAGGTAGCGGTCGCCTCCCACTTCGCGCAGGAGCACGATCGGTTGGTTGGAGGGCATTTCGACCCGGACACCTACGACATCGAGCTCGTTCACACAGCAACCCTAGGCCGTGCTCGGGACGTTTGGGTAGTCGGGCAGAGAACGGGTGGCCGATCCGCCCTTCCTGTGCATGCCCCGCTCAGGGCAGCCGTACCCCGAGAGCGGTCTGCACCAGCGCGGCGTGCAGCTTCACCGTCAGCCCCGCGAGCTCCTTCGCACGGGCCTCCGCGTGTGCCCTGGTCTGCGGATTGCGGTGCCGCCTCAGGGGGGCCACGACCTGGTCCACGAGCCCGGCCTCACGGTCGGCAGCGCCCTTCATCACCCGCAGATGCCTTGGCTCGATCCCAAAGCGCCCCAGCTCGGAGACGAGCGAAGCCACGGTGACCGCCTCCGCGTCGTACACCCCGTCCGCCAGCGGCGTGATCAGCCCGTACGACTCCCACTCCTTGAGCTCCTGCTCACCGATCTCGGCAGCGGCCAGCAGTTGGGCCCGCCCGATCCGGGCCGCCGTGCGCCTCTCGGCCGGCTCCAGGACGGCTTCGCCGTCCCGCTGACGGCCCAGGGCCGGCAGCGGTGCGGCCTCCCCGCGTTCCATGGCGTCAAGGTGCTCACGGATCACCTTGAGCGGCAGATAGTGGTCCCGCTGCATCCTCAGTACGTGTCCGAGCCGCTCGACGTCCTGCGTACTGAACTTGCGGTACCCCGAGGGGGTCCGCTGAGGCTCGACGAGGCCCTCCGACTCCAGGAAGCGGATCTTGGAGATGGTGATGTCAGGGAATTCCTCGCGCAGCGCGTTCAGCACCGTGCCGATGCTCATCAGCCGACTGTCCGTGGCGGCGATGCCGTGCCCGGCACCGCCGCTCGGTGATTTCAGCATGGACCTTCCCTGGGTCTCCCCGGACGGGCTCCGGGGGAGGGTCAGTAGCCCCGCTGGCTCGCGTAGAACACCAGACGGTACTTGCCGATCTGGACCTCGTCGCCGTTGTTCAGAGCGACCTGGTCGATCCGCTCGCGGTTGACGTACGTGCCGTTCAGACTGCCGACGTCGGCCACCGTGAACGAGCCGTCCGGGCTACGCCGGAATTCCACGTGCCGACGCGAGACCGTCACGTCGTCCAGGAAGATGTCGCTCTGCGGGTGCCGACCGGCCGTGGTCAGATCGCCGTCCAGCAGGAAGCGGCTGCCCGAGTTCGGCCCCCGGCGCACCACCAGCAGCGCGGAACCCAGTGGCAGCGCGTCGACGGCCGCCTGGGCCTCGGGAGACAGCGCCGGAATCTGCGTCTGGCCGGTGGCCTCGGCGTCGTAGGCCTCAAGGCCGGAAATGGAGATCGTGGAGGTCGTCTCGGACGGACGCTCGGGCGCCGCACCGGCGCGCAGCGGCGCACCGCAGTTGGAACAGAAGCGGCTGTTCTCCGCGTTGCGGTTACCGCACCTCGTACACACCAGGGCCGACATCGGGGAAAACCCTCCACCCGTACTTGAGGTTGACGGTTGCCCGAAACCTATGCCGCCGGACTGGGCAGGGTCAACTGACGGCGCGCCCTGGCCTCCGGGAATGTCACCGCCCGGCCCAGGCACCTGGTCCCTGAACAGCGGGCGCTGGCCTTCCTCGTCCCCCTGTGCACGATGACGAGCGGTGGCATTGTCGCTGCTCTCTCGCGCGCTCTTGCCGAACAACTTCGCAAACAACTTCACGGGCGATTCCCCTTGACCGAAATAGACCCGCCCGTGGGGCAGGACGAACCCTGACTGCACTCTCTGAACGACCCGGACACCCTCACAACGTCCGTCTCCACCAGACAGTTTCCACCACGCACCACCCATTCGGTGCGCCGACCCCCCGCAACCTCATGCCCTCGCCGGATGTCCCCCATGCACCCCCGGTTCACTGGGAGGACGACCGAGCGTAGTCAGGCCGCTTCGCCGCTCGCAAGGCGTCCACGACGATCTTGTCCGACCGCTCGATGGTCACGGTGGCCTGCTCCTTCTCCAGAGTCTGCACCACGCCTCCAGGGATGTTGAGCGCCGGCTCGAGGTCCTGCGGTTTACCGATGACCTCGAAACGATAGGGCGCGTTGATCTTGTTCCCGTCGACGCTCACGCTGTTGCCGGAATCCGTCAGATAGGTGCCTGCGACAACGCGTACGCCGTTCACCTGGATCGCCTCCGCGCCGGCCGCGCGCAGCTCCTGGATCGCGTCGAGCAGCATGTCCGCCTCGACCGTCCCCTTCGTGTCGTCGATGGTCATCGTGATGCCAGGTCCCTGCGCGGCCACCGTGCCCGCCAGAATGCCGAGTTGCCTCTCCTTCTCGACCGTCTGCTTGCGAGCCTCCTCGGCCTGGTTCGAACTGTTCTCCAGTTCGTCCCGCTGCTTCTCGAGACCTTGCTTCTCGTCATCAAGACGCTGAGTACGGTCGTCCAGTTCATCGAGGATGCGAACGAGATCTTCCTGACGTGCGCCACGCAGGGCGCTGTCATCGTCACTGTTCGAGGCGACCTGGACGGCCAGACCGAAGCCGAGGCCGAACAGCAGCACGGCGACGATGAGTTGGGCCCTGGTCACGCGCGGCGGCCACAGCCCCTTCGCCAGCCGCTGCCGCCCGGTCAGCTCGCTCCGCTGCTCCTCGGGCGCGTCCACGGCCTCGGGCACGGCCGGCGCCTCGGACGCACCGGCGGCCGGCATTTCCTCCGGCAGTTCCTTGCGCAACCTGTTCTCGGGCGCCTCGTCGTGGTTGCTCATCGGCCTCACGCCCGGAACACGTGCCGGCGAATCGCCGCGGCGTTCGAGAAGATGCGGATGCCGAGCACCACGACGACTCCGGTGGACAGCTGGGCACCCACGCCCAACTTGTCGCCCAGGAACACGATCAGCGCGGCCACGACCACATTGGACAGGAACGACACGACGAAGACCTTGTCGTCGAAGATCCCGTCGAGCATGGCCCGCAGCCCTCCGAAGACGGCGTCGAGAGCCGCCACGACGGCGATCGGCAAGTAAGGCTCGACGACCGCCGGAACCTCAGGCCGGACCAACAGGCCGGCCACGACTCCCACGACGAGGCCCAGTACGGCGATCACGATGTGCCCTTCTCGGTTTTCTCGGTGTTCGGCTGTGCTGTGCGTACGATCACACTCGGTGCGGCGGGCAGCCGGAGGTCGTCCTGCACGGAAATGCCGGTCCTGACCCCGAAATTCTCCTGCAGGGCGTGCAGATACAGCCCGTCGGCACTGTCCTGGAACCTGGCGCTGAGCCGCTCCCCGTCCCCCACCGCGAGCACCGTGTACGGCGGAACCAGCGGCTTGTTGTCGACCAGTATCGCGTCACCCGCGGCCCTGATCGCCGACAGGGCCGTCAGGCGCTGCCCGTTGATGGAGATCGCCTCGGCGCCCGACTCCCACAGCCCGTTGATCACACGCTGCATGTCGCGGTCCCGCACCCGCCCGGTGTCGGAGAACCCGGATGTCCCGCGCGGGTCGCCGTCGCTGCCCGTGGAGGCTTCCTTGGCGTCGTTCACAACAAGCTTCACACCAGGCCCGTGCACCTCGACAGCGCCCGCCAGGATGCCCACGAGCTCCGCCTGGTCACTGGTGCCCGTCGCCTTCAGCGCCTCGCGCTGCCGCGCGCTCACATCGTCGCGCAGCTTGTCGACAGACTCCTCCAGCTTGTCCGCCGCCGCGGTCTCACGGTCGATGCGGTCGATCAGTTCCTCGCGCTCCTTAGCCATGACGGGCGCCGCGACCCGCGCCTGCGCCGCTCCCACGGTCACCACGAGCGCCGCGAGCACCAGACCGGCCGCGAGCCCGAGCTTCGCCCTCAGGGTCTTGGGCAGGCCCCCGTCACCCGCGGCCTTCTTCCGTTCGGCGGCTTGGGCGTACCCGTCGTCGAGGCTGTGATCCATGACGTTGGTGAGCAATGACATGGACGCGTCCGGGCGCGAGGGGCGCGTAGGTGTGCTCCGAACGGGGGGCTGCGGCATGCCGCACATCGTCGCACGTCGCGGCCGATACCTCCGAATGGCCCCACCGGCGTGCCGGACAGGCCCCTGGGGGCGCCTGTCCGGCACGCACGCGTACTGGGCGCCTCAGCGGCCGGCGCTGTCCACGACCGCCGCCCACTCGTCGAGCAGGGCCTGTGCGGACGCGTCGTCCGGCCCCTCGGCCCACAGATGCGTGACCGCCTCGGCCGGGTCGGGCAGCACCATCACCCAACGCCCGTCGGTCTCCACAACCCGAACACCGTCGGTTGTGTCGACAAAGCGATCTCCGGCCGCCTCTACGACTCGCCGCATCACGAGGCCCTTGACGGCCCAGGGAGTCGCAAGATCCCGCTTGATGACATGCGCCCGCGGAATCCGCGCGTCGATCTGGCTGAGCGTGAGCTGCGTCCGCGCCACCAGCCCGATCAGCCGTACGAAGGCCGCCGTACCGTCGAAGACACTGCTGAACTCGGGGACGATGAATCCGCCCCTGCCGTCACCACCGAAAATCGTCGTGTCATCGCGACCGACTCGGGTCAGATCGTCCGGCGAGGTGGTTGTCCACTCCACCTGGGTCCCGTGGTACGCCGCCACCTGCTCGGCGATCCGCGTAGTGGTCACCGGCAGCGCGACCCGCCCGCTGCGCCGCTCAGCGGCCACGAGGTCGAGCATGACGAGCAGGGCCCGGTCGTCCTCGACGATCCGCCCCTTCTCGTCGACCAGCGACAGCCGCTCACCGACGGGATCGAACCGCACCCCGAACGCCGCCCGCGCGGACGCCACGATCTCTCCCAGCCGCACCAACCCCGACCGCCGCGTGTCCGCCGACTCCGTGGGCCTGGACTCGTCGAGCCCGGGGTTGATGGTCAGCGAGTCCACACCGAGCTTCCCGAGCAGGCTGGGCAGTACAAGCCCCGCGCTGCCGTTGGAGGCGTCCACGACGACCTTCAGGCCCGACTCCGCAATCCCGGTCGTGTCGACATTCCGCAGCAACGACCCGGTGTAGGAGTCGAAGAC
The DNA here is from genome assembly GCF_041052385.1 of Streptomyces sp. R28. Lineage (GTDB taxonomy): Bacteria > Actinomycetota > Actinomycetes > Streptomycetales > Streptomycetaceae > Streptomyces. The sequence continues at coordinate 1,715,541 of NZ_CP163439.1, forward strand.
GCTGGCCGGGAAATAGAGGTCCCCGATCTCGCCCGGGAACGCCCGCCGGTACTCCTGCCGCGCGAAGACCCGGTCCAGCTTCCGCTGACTGCCCTGCGACAGGTCGGCACCCTGCCCGTCGAAGAACATAATGTCCACGGAATCCGGCACCCCGGGCGTCGTCCGGATCATGATCCCGCCGGCACTGCCCCGCGCAGTCTGCTGCCGCGCCACGGGCAGCGGTACGTTCTCCAGATCTCGTACGTCGATGGCGCTGGCCTGCAGCGCGGAGATGACCGCCCTCTTCAGCGCCCGGGCACCACGGGAGTGGTCGCGCGCCGTGGTGACGGTTGACCCCTTCTTCAGGGTCGTCGCATAGGCGCCTGCGAGGCGAACGGCGAGCTCGGGCGTGATCTCAACGTTCAGGATTCCGGAGACGCCTCTGGCACCGAAGAGGTGCGCCTGGCCCCTCGACTCCCAGATCACCGAGGTGTTGACGAAGGCGCCGGCCTCGATGGTCTTGAACGGATAGACGCGTACGTTGCCCTGCACGATCGATTCTTCACCGATCAGGCACTCGTCACCGATGACCGCGCCGTCCTCGATCCGGGCGGCACGCATGATGTCGGTGTTCTTCCCGACGACGCAACCGCGCAGATTGCTGTGCTGCCCGACATACACGTTGTCGTGCACGACAGCCTTGTGCAGAAAGGCGCCGGTCTTCACGACGACGTTCGAACCGACGACGGTGTGCTCCCGGATTTCCGCACCGGCCTCGACCTTGGCGTAGTCCCCGATGTACAGGGGCCCTCGCAGAACGGCGTCGGCATGCACCTCGGCGCCTTCCGCCACCCACACACCCGGCGAGATCTCGAAGCCGTCGATCTCGACGTCGACCTTGCCCTCCAGGACGTCGGCCTGCGCCTTCACATAGCTCTCGTGCGTACCGACGTCCTCCCAGTACCCCTCCGCGACATACCCATAGACCGGCTTGCCCTCCTTCATCAGCTGCGGGAAGACGTCGCCGGACCAGTCCACGGGCACGTCGGCCTCGACATAGTCGAAGACCTCGGGCTCCATGACATAGATGCCGGTGTTCACGGTGTCCGAGAAGACCTGCCCCCAGGTCGGCTTCTCCAGGAAGCGCTCGACCCGGCCCTCCTCGTCGACGATGGTGATGCCGAATTCCAACGGATTGGGCACACGCGTCAGACAGACGGTGACCAGCGCGCCCTTTTCCTTGTGGAAATTGATCAGCTCAGTGAGGTCGAAGTCGGTCAGGGCATCACCGGAGATGACGAGGAAAGCATCGTCCTTCAACGCCTCTTCGGCGTTCTTGACGCTTCCGGCGGTACCGAGTGGCTTCTCCTCATTGGCATAGCTGAGCTCCATTCCGAGCTCTTCACCGTCACCAAAGTAGTTCTTGACCAGAGAGGCCAAGAACTGAACAGTTACGACGGTCTCACTCAGCCCATGCCTTTTGAGCAGCCGCAGAACGTGCTCCATGATCGGCCGGTTGGCCACCGGCAGGAGCGGCTTGGGCATGCTTGAGGTCATGGGGCGAAGGCGTGTGCCTTCGCCTCCGGCCATCACGACGGCCTTCATGTCGGAAGCGTCCTCCTCTAAAGAGACGACGGTCTAGCCGACTTCACCCGTCAGATTGTCCCGCACTTTTCCACCGCGGGCCATCGAGCCGCTACGCCCGCTTCAATCGGCGAGTTCCATCGGCCATGGCGTCCGCACGGACCAGGCGGCGGACCTGTACCACGTACAGGACTCCTGCCCACCAGTACAGCGTTGTACCCCATCCAGCGAACGCCCATCCGAAAATAGCAGCGAGTGACGGGATCCAGCCACTCCCGTCACTGAGCAGCAACAACGGGAAGGCATACATCAGGTTGAACGTAGCTGCCTTCCCAAGGAAGTTCACCTGCGGCGGCGGATAGCCATGACGTCTGAGGATGCCCACCATCACCAGCAGAACCAGTTCTCGCGCCAAAAGTACAGCGGTCAACCAGACCGGCAGAATCTCGCGCCAGGTGAGACCGACCAAAGTCGAGAGAATGTAGAGCCGATCGGCCGCAGGATCGAGAAGCCGGCCGAGGCTGCTGATCTGGTTCCAACGTCGCGCGAGCTTGCCGTCCAGGTAGTCGCTGACGCCGCTCAGAGCCAGCACCAGGAATGCCCAGCCGTCACTGTTCGGCCCACCGAACTCAGGTCTGAGAATTAGCCACAGGAACAGTGGCACCCCAAGGAGCCGCGCCATGCTGAGGATGTTGGGGATGGTGAGGACCCGGTTCGTCTGAACACGGGTCTCCTGGACCTCCACCCGGAGCCTCCTGTGGGGAACGTACCTACGATGCCCCTGACCCTACCTCAACGCAAAAAAGCTCTGGCCCTTGGGCATGTAGCCCAAGAGCCAGAGCTCTAAAAGGAGTTCGGCGGCGTCCTACTCTCCCACAGGGTCCCCCCTGCAGTACCATCGGCGCTGTAAGGCTTAGCTTCCGGGTTCGGAATGTAACCGGGCGTTTCCCTCACGCTATAACCACCGAAACACTATGAAACTGTCGAACCATGCCGCACCATACCGTGGCCTGGCATGGGGCTGTTCGTGGTTTCAGAACCAACACAGTGGACGCGAGCAACTGAGGACAAGCCCTCGGCCTATTAGTACCGGTCACCTCCACACGTTACCGTGCTTCCAGATCCGGCCTATCAACCCAGTCGTCTACTGGGAGCCTTACCCCATCAAGTGGGTGGGAATACTCATCTCGAAGCAGGCTTCCCGCTTAGATGCTTTCAGCGGTTATCCCTCCCGAACGTAGCCAACCAGCCATGCCCTTGGCAGAACAACTGGCACACCAGAGGTTCGTCCGTCCCGGTCCTCTCGTACTAGGGACAGCCCTTCTCAATATTCCTGCGCGCGCAGCGGATAGGGACCGAACTGTCTCACGACGTTCTAAACCCAGCTCGCGTACCGCTTTAATGGGCGAACAGCCCAACCCTTGGGACCGACTCCAGCCCCAGGATGCGACGAGCCGACATCGAGGTGCCAAACCATCCCGTCGATATGGACTCTTGGGGAAGATCAGCCTGTTATCCCCGGGGTACCTTTTATCCGTTGAGCGACGGCGCTTCCACAAGCCACCGCCGGATCACTAGTCCCGACTTTCGTCCCTGCTCGACCCGTCGGTCTCACAGTCAAGCTCCCTTGTGCACTTACACTCAACACCTGATTGCCAACCAGGCTGAGGGAACCTTTGGGCGCCTCCGTTACTCTTTAGGAGGCAACCGCCCCAGTTAAACTACCCATCAGACACTGTCCCTGATCCGGATCACGGACCCAGGTTAGACATCCAGCACGACCAGAGTGGTATTTCAACGGCGACTCCACGAACACTGGCGTGCCCGCTTCAAAGTCTCCCACCTATCCTACACAAGCCGAACCGAACACCAATATCAAACTGTAGTAAAGGTCCCGGGGTCTTTCCGTCCTGCTGCGCGAAACGAGCATCTTTACTCGTAGTGCAATTTCACCGGGCCTATGGTTGAGACAGTCGAGAAGTCGTTACGCCATTCGTGCAGGTCGGAACTTACCCGACAAGGAATTTCGCTACCTTAGGATGGTTATAGTTACCACCGCCGTTTACTGGCGCTTAAGTTCTCAGCTTCGCCAGGACGAATCCTGACTAACCGGTCCCCTTAACGTTCCAGCACCGGGCAGGCGTCAGTCCGTATACATCGCCTTACGGCTTCGCACGGACCTGTGTTTTTAGTAAACAGTCGCTTCTCGCTGGTCTCTGCGGCCACCCCCAGCTCGAGGAGCAAGTCCTCTCACCAAGCGTGGCCCCCCTTCTCCCGAAGTTACGGGGGCATTTTGCCGAGTTCCTTAACCATAGTTCACCCGAACGCCTCGGTATTCTCTACCTGACCACCTGAGTCGGTTTAGGGTACGGGCCGCCATGAAACTCGCTAGAGGCTTTTCTCGACAGCATAGGATCATCCACTTCACCACAATCGGCTCGGCATCAGGTCTCACCCTGTATGAATGGCGGATTTACCTACCACTCGGGCTACACCCTTACCCCGGGACAACCACCGCCCGGGATGGACTACCTTCCTGCGTCACCCCATCACTCACCTACTACAGGTCTGGTCCGTCGGCTCCACCACTCCCCTTTGCCCGAAGGCTCCAGGGCGGCTTCACGGACTTAGCATCGCCCGATTCAATGTTTGACGCTTCACAGCGGGTACCGGAATATCAACCGGTTATCCATCGACTACGCCTGTCGGCCTCGCCTTAGGTCCCGACTTACCCTGGGCAGATCAGCTTGACCCAGGAACCCTTAGTCAATCGGCGCACACGTTTCTCACGTGTGAATCGCTACTCATGCCTGCATTCTCACTCGTGAACCGTCCACAACTACCTTCCGGTGCTGCTTCACCCGGCACACGACGCTCCCCTACCCATCACGATCCCC